>NZ_JAMPMC010000016.1:0-75777 GCF_028477945.1 Providencia sp. PROV261
AAAATACTTTCTTTTTGCTTTACCGTACTCATGAAAATCTTCATCGGTACGGGGAGCGCATTATACGAGAAATTGCACGGCAGGCAAGCCCCTTGGCTCAATTTTTTCACTTTTTTATTTGTTTGCTGATAAATTGGGCATTGTGATGATTTTATCAGCGTTGCAAGTAAACTTCTGATTTCAATCAGTTAACATTTTTTACTTTTTTCTAAAAACGCATCGCCCAATGACGTCCATGCCATGAAAACCCGAATGCCTGTTACTTATACTTTTAACGCGCTGTAATAAGTTAACCGCTAAAAAAATTGGCCACCTTTTGGTCGCCAATCTCAGTTTTCTGCTTTGATTATTTGATAAAGGTCTCACGGTAATAAGCCAATTCTGCAATAGACTCGCGAATATCATCTAAAGCTTGGTGTGTGCCTTTTTTAGTGAAGCCCGCGAGAATTTCAGGTTTCCAGCGACGAGCTAACTCTTTTAGGGTGCTAACATCAAGGTAACGATAGTGGAAATAGCTTTCTAACTCAGGCATGTAGCGGAATAGAAAACGACGGTCTTGACCAACGCTATTCCCACAGATTGGTGATGCCCCTTTTGGTACCCACTGCTCTAGAAACTCAATCGTCGCTAATTCAGCTTCACGCTCACTGAAAGTACTGCTTTTAACGCGTTCAACCAAGCCGCTTGCTGTATGGGTATTCACATTCCATTCATCCATCAAATCCAATTGTGCTTGTGTTTGATGAACCGCAATGACAGGACCTTGTGCTAAAATATTAAGCTGACTGTCGGTAACGATAGTGGCAATTTCGATAATACGGTCACGCTCAGGATCGAGACCCGTCATTTCTAAATCGATCCAGATTAAATTATTCTCATTCTTTTGCATCATATACCCTAACTTGATCCAATGGAGTTCGTGTATGATAACGCGTTTGAGGTATCGACGCGATCCACTCAAGTTAGTAAACAAGAAAACTCAGCCAACAATATCAAGAGAGGTCAGGTGGCTAAGCAGAAACTGTCAAAAGGCCAACAGCGCCGAGTACAGGCAAATCATCAAAAAAGACTTAAAAAACAAAAAGTCACTGAGATTGATGACAGCCTATTAGGAGAAGCGCAAGAAGGGCTAGTGATCAGCCGATTTGGGCAACATGCTGACATCGAAGCAAGCGATGGCACATTACAGCGTTGTAACTTACGCCGAACTATTTCATCTCTCGTCACAGGAGATCGCGTAGTTTGGCGCCCTGCGTTGAATACACAAGCCGATATCAAAGTTAATGGCATTGTTGAAGCCGTTCACGAACGCCACTCCGTCCTAACACGCCCTGACTATTATGATGGGCTAAAGCCTATTGCTGCAAATATTGACCAAATTGTGGTCGTTTCCTCAATTTTACCCGAGCTATCTCTGAATATTATCGATCGCTATTTAGTGGCTTGCGAAACTTTAGGCATCCAACCCATTATTGTCCTAAACAAAATTGACCTATTAGACCAAGAAAACCGTGAATGGGTCAGCGAATTAATGACTATTTACAGTGATATTGGTTACCAAGTACTGGAAGTTTCTAGCCATACCAACGAAGGAATGGAAGCACTTACTAACGCACTGATCGGCAAAATATCAGTGTTTGTAGGTCAATCTGGCGTTGGCAAGTCCAGTTTACTGAACGCTCTTTTGCCTCATAATGAAGAAACCATTTTAGTCAATGACGTTTCAGATACTTCAGGGCTAGGCCAACACACCACAACGACAGCGCGGTTATATCATTTTCCGTTAGGTGGTGATGTCATTGACTCCCCGGGAGTACGTGAATTCGGCCTATGGCACCTTTCTACGGAACAAGTAACAAAAGGTTTTGTCGAATTTAAAGACTATTTAGGTGGCTGTAAGTTCCGCGATTGTAAGCATTTGGATGATCCCGGTTGTCTACTGCGTGAAGCCACGGAAGAAGGGAAAATCGCCGAATCACGGTTTGAAAATTATCATCGTATTTTGGAGAGCATGGAACAGATTAAGCCTCGTGGGAATTTTACGGGTAAAGATAAGTAGTTTTGGCTTAACGACTCACTAACCAAGTGAGCGAGTACTTACATTTATTTTGGTAGGTGATTCATCAATGGTAAAGATTTTTAAGCCTATCGAAACAAAATAGCCTATTTAAAAAAGCAAAGGTACAATGACTGCCTTTTTGCTAACTGGCCTTTACGAATTTGAGGTTAACGTGCTAGATAAGATTAAAATACGTTTGCAATATATGCTACCAAAACAGGGTCTTACAAGACTTGCCGGCTGGTTCGCCGATAAGAATGCAGGCTTTGTCACTCAATGGGCAATTAAGCTGTTTGCAAAAGCCTATAAAGTGGATATGAGTGAAGCACAAAAAAGCGAGTTCACCGCTTATGCAACGTTTAATGATTTCTTTATTCGGCCGCTAAAAGAAGAAGCGCGCCCATTAGTGACAGGAAAACACCAATTAGCGCAACCGGCTGATGGTGCGGTGAGCCAATTAGGTTCAATTCAAGATGACCAAATCTTTCAAGCCAAAGGTCACCATTATACGGTCGAAGCCTTGCTCGCGGGTAATTATCAGCTAGCTGATAAATTCCGTGGCGGTGAGTTTATCACAACCTATTTATCCCCTAGCGATTATCATCGTGTACATATGCCATGCGATGGGTTATTAACCGAGATGATTTATGTACCGGGTGATTTATTCTCTGTCAACCCATTGACCGCCGCCAATGTTCCCAACCTCTTTGCCCGTAATGAGCGCCTAATTTGTGTGTTTAAAACCGATGTGGGTCTGATGGTGCAAATCTTAGTCGGTGCCACTATCGTTGGTAGCATTGAAACTGTCTGGGGTGGTTGTGTTAACCAACAGCGTGAAGGGGTTATTAAGCGCTGGACCTACCCAGATCAACTGACTGAAGGTGCCGTATTCTTGAAAAAAGGCGAAGAAATGGGTCTCTTTAAGCTAGGTTCAACCGTCATTAACCTGTTTGAACCGAACGCTATTCGTTTTAATGCCTCACTGATCCCCGGCTATGCGACTCGTATGGGAGAGCTACTGGCGGAAACCGTGGCAAATGATACCTCAGTGGATACCGCCGCTGAGCAAATTGAAACCCAGTAATACCTTATATTGTTAATTGCTTGAAGGAGCTCCTGACTGTGCGTTTGATTATCGGTTTTTTTTTCAGCCTGCTAATCGCCTTCTCTGCGGCAGGGGCTTCCAATAGTACGCCAAATGAAGCACTGATTAAGCAAGAGCTTGCTCAGCTCGCCCCCAGTAAAAACCCTAAAGATGCGGAAATAGCGCAAGCATTTCAAGGCGCACTTAACTGGATCAGTGAAGCCAATCAGTCGGAAGCTAAAGCCAAGTCTTATCAAGACGCCATCGATAATTTCCCTAAAATTATCAAGGGGCTAAGACAAGAACTACTCAATGAAAGCGATGAGCCAACCAATATTCCAACCAATATCAGCTTGTCTGAGCTTGAACAACAAATCATTCAAGTGAGTAGTCAGCTTCTCGATCAGGGAAGAAAGACACAGCAGGAGCAAGATAAAGGCCGAGAAATCAGTGAATCGCTAAGTGCATTACCAAAACAATTATCAGAAGCACGCCGCCTCCTTTCTGAAGCGTCATTTCGCTTACAATCACTAAGCTCTCCTACTACACCATTAGCAGAAGCCCAAACAACCTTAGCTCAAGCCGAAGTGAGTGCTCGCAAAGCTGAGGTTAATGAGCTTGAAATGGCGCAATTATCCGCGAATAACCGCCAAGAAATTTCACGCGTCGCTTTAGAACTGAATAAAAAGCGTTATAACCGGCTGGAGCTTGAATTACAAAAATTACGTGAAGTGCAAAATACGTTGCGCCAGCAAAAAGCGGTATTAGCACTCGAACACACCGAAATGCTTGCAGAACAAGGTGAGTTGACCCCTTTCCTTAAAGATCAAATTGATATTAACCGCAAGCTATCCCAAGAGCTGACTGAGCAAGCGGTTCGTATGAACACTATCAGTACGAGCCAAGCAGAAATCTCCTCGGGAATACAAGATGCACGCCAAGCATTGACAACTATCCGCGAGCAAGCGCAGTGGCTTGATGGTTCAAGTACGTTAGGTGAGGCACTTCGTACCCAATTATCACGTTTACCGGAAATTCCTAAAAGCCAGCAGCTTAACCGTGATATGGCAGATTTACGGGTACAACGCCTAAATTATGAAGATATGCTAGACCGGTTATCCAAACTGGATACCGCCACACAAGAGACCGAAAATAATTTAAGCCCAGCACAAGCGCAAGTCTACTCATCATTAATTAAGACGCGTAAAGAGCTGCTAACCGCGCTCATTTCTGGCTTTGATACCGAGATGTTAGAGCTGACAAAATTAAATGTCGCCACTAGCCAACTAACAGACGCATTAAAAGATGTTAAAGATGCGTCACACCGTTATCTGTTTTGGGTTGCCGATGCTCCACCGGTGACACTCCACTATCCTGTTTTATTGATAACAGATATTACTCAGTTGCTCTCTTTAGACACCTTATCGCAGCTCACTGGTGCCTTTAAAGTGATGTTAACAACTCAAGACACCTTCCTATATCTGTTTGGCTCGATCATTTTAGTGATTTTTAGTATTAGCACGCGTAAGCATTATCAAGACTTTCTAGATAGAGCAAGCTTACGCATTGGTAAAGTGACTCAAGACCACTTTTACCTCACCATACGCACGATTTTTTGGTCTATTATTGTGGCGCTACCACTCCCAATGATGTGGTCTGCCATTGGTTATGGCCTGCAAAGTGCTTGGCAATACCCGATGGCGGCGGCAATAGGTTATGGTGTCAGTGCCACAACTCCCGTGCTATGGCTATTTATGATCAGTGAAACATTTTCACGCCCAACGGGTCTATTTATTGCGCACTTTGGGTGGGATAAAGATGCGGTAAAACGTGCGATGCGTTATTACCGGCTCGCGATATTTGTCATCGTACCTCTGATGATGGCGCTGATCACTTTTGAGCACTACAGTGATAGGGAATTTTCTGCCTCCATCGGTCGCTTCTGCTTCTTGCTACTGTGCTTTGCATTGAGCTTAATGACAAACAATTTGCGCCGCACCCATGTGCCTCTCTACCTTGATAGACATGGTTCAGGGGATAACCTAATCAATAAAGCACTGTGGTGGATGCTGCTGGTTGCACCGATTATCGCTGCATTCTTCTCACTATTAGGCTACTTCTCAACGTCTCAAGCCCTGCTTGGCCGTTTAGAGACCTCTGTCGCGATATGGTTTGTATTATTGATTGTCTACCATGCTATCCGCCGTTGGATGTCAATACAGCGCCGTAAATTAGCCTTTGAACGAGCCAAACAACGTCGTGCAGAAATCTTAGCGCAAAGGGCCAAAGGGGAAGAGGATATTCACCAACCCAATGCGAGTGGCGAAGGGAACATTGATATTGATGAGCAAGTGATTGACCTTGATGCAATCAGCGCGCAATCCGTCGGGTTAGTCCGCTCAATCCTCACGATGATAGCGTTGGTTTCTCTCATTTGGCTCTGGTCTGAACTCCACACTGCATTTTCGTTCCTTGAAAATATTCGTCTGTGGGATGTAACCTCGACAATTAATGGGGTCGATACTGTTCAGCCGATCACTATGGGGTCTATCTTTATCGCCATACTGATCATTATCGTCACGACTCAGTTGGTGCGTAACTTACCTGCACTCCTTGAATTGGCAGTATTGCAGCACTTAGATTTAACCCCTGGTACAGGGTATGCCATCACGACATTAACCAAATACTCATTGACCATCATTGGTACCATCGTTGGTTTCTCAATGCTCGGGATTGATTGGTCAAAATTACAATGGCTGATAGCCGCCATGGGGGTTGGTTTAGGTTTCGGCTTACAAGAGATTTTTGCCAATATTATTTCTGGGTTGATGATCTTATTTGAAAAACCAATTCGAATTGGCGATACCGTGACGATCCGTAATCTGACAGGGAGTATTACAAAGATTAATACTCGAGCCACAACCTTAACAGATTGGGATAGAAAAGAGATTATTGTGCCTAATAAGGCCTTTATTACTGAGCAATTTATTAACTGGTCCTTATCTGACACGATCACGCGTATCGTGATGACGATCCCTGCTCCTGCCGATGCAGATAGCCAGCAAGTGACCTCTATCATACTCAGTGCGGCCGAGCGTTCCACGATGATACTTGATAACCCGAACCCAGAGGTTTATTTAGTTGATTTACAACAAGGCATTCAAATCTTTGAATTGCGTGTTTATGCTGCCGAGATGGGGCATCGGTTACCTGCACGTCATGAAATCCATCAAAACATACTGGCAGCATTTGCAGAGCAAGGCATTACCTTGCCATTCCCACCATTCCAAGCTCGAGTGGACATACGGGAGAATGCACTGCAAAGCGCAACAAACAACCTCTCTGGTCGCAACCCTCCGCGTAAATCCGGGGAGTTATAATGGCGATATTCAAGGTCAGCGGCCATCAAGCCGTTGGCCTTAATACTCAATCGATGATTAAGGTAGAAAAATGAAAGCGCCCATTGAACCACAAGATGAACTGACTTTATTGCGAGTCTCTCAACTTGAGAAGATCGGCTCTATTTTGTTTTTTCTTATTCCACTCATCATCTTACTGGTGGTAGGTAAATCATTTGCAGTCAACATCCTGTATTTATGGCAAGTGCTGACCCTGTTATATATTGTGGCGTTTCGTATTTTGGTGAGTAAAGTATCAAATAAGCAACTACAGTTGGATGTGCGTCGGGGATGGGGATATAACCGTTTTTACCGTATGAGCTGGGCCTATCTTGTATTATCCGTGATCATTATGGTGGGATATCGGATCATATCCCACGAATGATCAGATCATTCAACCTGCTTTAAATCCATAGGATTGAATATAGTTCTCTGCTAATTTTTGCGCTTGCTTTAATTCGCTTTCGCTTAATTGCTCTGCGACTTTACTTTGCAGCCGATGGCTCTCTTTATTACCGCTATACACCGCGGTGGTTAGCCAAGCATAAGATTGCTGAAGGTTTTTCTTTACACCTTTCCCTTCAGAGTACATGACCCCTAAACGATCTTGTGCTTTTGCATCGCGCTGCTTCGCAGCTTTGCGGAACCAAAACACCGCTTTTTCATTATCGAGATCAACACCACTGCCGATAGAATACATTTGGCCAATATGGAATTGGGCAATCACGTTGCCCCCTTGAGCGGCCTTTCTGAACCAATAAGCTGCCTTTTCGAGATCTTGAGCGACACCAAGGCCTTGAGCATACATCATCGCCATATTGGTTTCTGCCCGTGTATCATTCTGTTTAGCCGCTTGTTGATACCAAAGCATCGCTTTATCGTAGTCTCGGCGAACGCCAAAGCCGTTCACATACATTGTTCCTAATTGGAATTGAGCGTCTGCATTGCCTTGATCACCCGCCTTGATAAACCATTCGGCAGCGACTTTAGAATCTTGAGAAACGCCATTACCTTTAAAATAGCGTTGACCGAGAAGATATTGTGCGGTTGGATCACCTTTTTGTGCTAATTGCGTAATTTGCTCTATTGTCTGTTGTGAAGGTGCCGATTTTATCGGGGGAGTAGCCAGTAATAATGAACTATAGCAAACAGAGCCCAACAATAGCGCTAACGCAATTTTTTTCATCCTAAACAACCCTCAACAGTGCAAATTACCGACTGCGAAAACAGTGTGATCCATTATTATCGGCAAACTGCTGCTAAGCTATAGCCTAAACACACTGCCGACTCGTTGATAGTTTAATGCCACTTGCATACAGAAAGAATAGGAAAATTGACTTTATTGCAAATTCAGCATCTTTTTTTAAGTTTGTTGTATAAAATGAGATATTTCCTGATCCAAGTAAGGTGTCGGCAACACCTTACTTTCGTTATGGTAAGACACACGCTTACGGTTTAGCATGGCACAATTGATTGGGTAAAAAAGCATCGAGAGAGTTGTCTCGAAATACCGGTATTTCGCTTTCTGCTGGAGGGAGCGCACTAATATGGCTTGATAGCAATAACTCATCGGCTCTCTCTTGTATTCTCCGGTATAACACAATGTCTCGAGGCAGCTCCCCAGTTAACCGAAATACATCTAATGTTTCTTTAATCGGCTCAAGGTCACTATTAATCCCTTGTAGGTCATATTGAAGATAACCTCTCACTTCAATTAACTGCTGCATTTCCTCAATAATTTGACGGTATGAACCATAATAAGAATGACTAATGCGGCTTAATTCATCGTTAACTTTATCGAAAAATTCCTGTGATACTATAAAGCTATTTAGCATTTCAATATCATTATCAAATTGAGTGGCTTGATATAATGCTGAACCAACATTAATTGCGCTAATTTCATCGAGTATATTTTTATATATTATTTGTTTTTCTAAAATCAATCCAAATAATTCCTTGTTATTTTCCAAATCAGATTTTAGATTATTTAACATACTGAAAATAAATTGAAAATCACCTTCGTTAACCTCATTATCTATTGAGTTAAAACTCATTTTAGCTGATTGATTTAATTGCAATATCCTCTCTTCATACAGCTTTATTGAACGATGGGCGAGACTTATTTTTTCTAGGAGCTTTTCCACTCTGACGTCGATATCCATACAAATTCCCTCTATTTTCAAGCCTAGATAAACAATATTATTTTAATATTAATAACATAGCTTAAACTAACTTAATTTAGAGTTAAAATTTATATTTCACATATAAACGCTGTTTTTATTTAATATTTAAATAGCTAAGCAGTAGATGAATGAATAGATTTGCGATAATAAAATAGAGGTCGTTTTATCGACCTCTATTTTCGGATAACATTTAATTTTTACATTATGCTAAATAGAGCTTTCTTAAATAACGCGCTACCGCATCATCGGCATTAGAGCCAATGACCTCAAGTTGAGGTAATTCATCTTTAAGCATCTGGTGAGCATTTTCCATAATGCAACCTTTCCCTGACAAGGTCAGCATTTCTTTATCGTTCATACCATCACCAAAGGCGATACAGTCATGCACTTGATAACCTTGAAGTGCCGCAACTTGTTGCAGGGCTTCCCCTTTAGAAACCACACCAGCCATGACCTCTAAGCAACTACGTAGTGAAAAAGTCACATTAACACGATCTTGCCAACGTTCACGGATGCGATTTTGTAAATCTACCAACATATCGTGATCTTCACTGGTGTAATAGACTTTACAAACATCTGAAGTATCAAAGTTATGGCGATCAAATAGCGTGTACTGAAATACCGATTCTTTAAAGAACTCTTTCTGTTCGGGGCTTTCACGGTTAATAAACCAGTCATCTCCCCCGTAATAGTTGGTCACCAAATCAGGGTGATCAAACTCCATCAAGCACAACTCATGAGCAATTTCAGGATCAACATTATGCTTAAAGATCAATTCACCTTTTGTATTGTGTACCCGTGCACCATTCGACGTGATCATATAGGCATCAATACCTAAACCATCTCTAATTTGTGCAACATCCACATGGTGACGACCCGTCGCAAACACAAAATGGATATCTTGTGTTTCTACTAATTGTTTCAGTGTTTCCTTGGTGAAAGCGGTTAAATCATGATTAGGAGATAAAAGAGTACCGTCCAAATCAGAAGCAACAACAGGATATTTCATAAATCATTCCTAGCTAATACTGCTCAAAAAAATCACAGATAGCATTAAGCGCCATCGCTCTTAATGCATCCACTTCAAACAGGATTTCGTGGTGTGCCCCTTCAATCACGAGGGGTAATTTTTCTTCTCTTCCTGTCTGTGCTTTTTGCCGACTTTGACAAAAAGCCTGTAGCTCTCGATTGCTGACCACTTTATCTTCACTTGCTTCTAACACCAACAGTGGTACATCAATTTCTCCCGCCCGGGCAATTAGCTCATCGCCAATTGCAAAACTTTCTTTTAACCAATGATAGGTAGGGCCACCTAGCCGCAATTCGGGATAATCCGCATAATAGCGGAGATAACGCCGGTAACGTTCCTGACTGTGAGTCAACACATTGATCAAATAAGGCAACGGCTGCCATTTCCCCGTTGAAATCGCATAGTCATTACGCACACTGCGGTGTAGCTCCGCCCGATCAACAATAAAGCTCGCTAACCAGTGTGGGATCGGTAAATTAATCCCAATCATAGGGGCGCAAAACGCCGCTGCATCAAAGGTGACATTATCCCGTAATAAATAGCCGCCGAGGATCGCACTCCCCATTGAGTGAGCTAATGCATAACATTTGAGATAATGCCGACATTGCACTTCAAGTTCAACAAACTTTGCAAAATCATCAATATAGTCAGTAAACTTTTCAACGTGGCCTTTTTGTGGATCATCCAACATACGTCCGGAGCGCCCCTGCCCTCGATGGTCAATAATAAAGACATCGAAACCGAGGTGATAGAAGTCATAGGCAACTTCTGGGTATTTCATATAGCTTTCGCTACGACCAGGGGAGATAACAACGGCTTTATTATTTAGGGAATGGGTAAAACGAACATAGCGAATAGGAACATCATCGCCCCCTAGAAATTCGGCTTCTTCTCTGCGCAACCAAAAGTCTAAAAGTGGACCGTTAGCAAATGCAGAAAATTGAGTTTCTCGGTTTAACCAATTTTCTTTCAGCTTTTCTGGGGTCATATGTATATCCTTTCGTCATTCGTAACCTTCAAGATGGTCCCTAATCAATGTCATAAAAGCATCACCAAAGCGTTCAAGCTTTTTCTCCCCCACACCATTAATTAACAACAATTCTGAAGGGGAAGCCGGACAATGCTCAGCCATCTCAATCAGGGTTGCATCATTAAACACAACGAATGGAGGAATATTCTCTTCGTCTGCTATAGATTTACGCAATTTGCGCAACTTAGCAAATAACTTCTTATCATAGTTTCCTCGATAAACTTTGCTTTGCTGATTACGGCTTTTTGCCACCAAAACACGAGGAACAGCAAGTTGCAAAGCGGATTCGCCGCGTAATATCGGCCGAGCCGCTTCCGTTAATTGCAACGCTGAAAAATGCGTAATATTTTGTGTGATCATCCCAAGATGGATCAACTGGCGGATAACGCTGACCCAATGCTCATGGGATTGATCTTTACCGATGCCATATACCGGTAATTTATCATGGCCTAGCTCGCGGATGCGCTGATTGTTTGCCCCGCGCAAGACCTCAACAATATAACCAATACCAAAACGCTGACCAACACGGTAAATACAAGATAGCGCTTTTTGGGCATCCACTAGCCCATCATACTGTTTTGGCGGGTCTAAACAGATATCACAATTGCCACACGGTGCTTGCCTATTTTCACCAAAATAATTGAGCAGCACTAATCGGCGGCAAGTTTGAGCCTCCGCAAATGCAGCTATCGCATTCAACTTATGGCGCTCAATATCCTGCTGCAAGCCAGCGGGTTTCTCTTCAAGACAGCGGCGTAGCCATGCCATATCCGCAGGGTCATAAAATAGTACGGCTTCCGCTTCAACCCCATCGCGACCTGCTCGCCCTGTTTCTTGATAATAGGCCTCGATATTGCGAGGGATATCAAAATGCGCCACAAAGCGCACATTGGACTTGTTGATCCCCATACCAAAAGCCACTGTTGCCACAACAATTTGTAGGTTATCTTTTAAAAAAGCATCTTGTACCCACTCTCGTTGTTGGTTATCTAACCCTGCATGATAAGCTGCAACGCTTAACCCACGTTTTTGCAGACGCTCTGCCGTTTCTTCCACTTTGCTGCGGCTATTGCAATAGACAATACCCGCTTTACCTTTTTGTGCTTTGATAAAGAACCAAAGCTGATCAAGCGGTTTATATTTTTCGACTAAGGTATAGCGGATATTGGGTCTATCAAAACTGCTGATTTGTATCAAAGGGTCATGTAAGGCCAATAAACGTACGATATCGGCTCGTGTCGTTTCATCTGCTGTTGCCGTTAATGCCATGATAGGAACATCAGGGAAGTGCTGCCGTAACTGACCAATGGCGCGATACTCAGGACGAAAATCATGCCCCCATTGCGAAACGCAGTGTGCTTCATCCACCGCCAATAAACTGATATTCCAACTACTCAGCTGGCTAAGAAAATAGTCAGTTAATAACCTTTCGGGCGCAACATACAGCAACTTGATGGCGCCTTGGGCGCATAAGGCCATCACGTCTCGCTGCTCTTGAGCGGTTTGAGAGGAGTTTAAACAAGCTGCTTTGATACCATGAAGGCGTAATTGGTCGACCTGATCTTTCATTAGGGAGATCAAAGGCGATACCACCAGCGTTACCCCCTCTTTAACCAGAGCAGGAACTTGATAACATAGCGATTTACCGCCCCCAGTTGGCATAAGCACCAAACAATCGCGGTTATCGAGTATGGCACGAATAACAGCTTCCTGCCCAGGGCGGAAAGACTGATAACCAAAAGTATTATTGAGTATACTTTCAGCCAGTGAAAACTGGGAGATCACTTCAGCTGTAGACACGCGGATCCTCAAATGACAAACTGATAGCTGCTCAATAGAGCAGCATCTAAATAGCGGGTTAGCACTCGGTGTTTTTCAAGGTATCACTTGAAATAGAGTTGCAGTATGCTAGCAAATAAGCGCTAATGACTAAAGCATATCATTTAGCATCACACCGATACCAAAACGTGTTTGTCGGTAATCATAATCAATCATCGATTCGCCATAGCCACTAAACAACTGGGTATATAATCGCACATGTTTGGTAATGGGATAGCTCCAACCCAATTCCGCGGCACCATAACCACTGTTCCAGTTGTAACGCCCTGTCGCGGTAATCACACTATCACCTAGAGCATAACCCACTTTTAGTCGATAGTAGCCCATGTATTTGGTGATATCTTTATTATCATCGCTGCCTTCACTCTCATGAATGCGATACCACGGTTTTAAATCAACTTGCCAATTGCCATTTTGTGCCATGGCCCGCGCATAAATGCGGTTCCAGCTGCGAGAGGTTGGCTCTGAGCGACCGTTCGACTCGTGGTTAAAGCCTGTTTCCAGCTCTCGTAATGTCCAACCTCCCCATTGATAATCTGTTGCCCAACCAATAAATAGCTGAGGTTCATAATTGGTTTCGCGAAATGGTGAAGACTCTTTTTTATTACTTAATTGCCACCAAGAACGCTGAGTATATGACGCCGCTAATACGGAGTTTTCCCCCGCAATCCCGCGCCATAAAGGGAAACCTAGACTAATCTGAAACTTTACTTCATCGCGCAATGCATCTTTACCCCAATCATAGCTTTTTATCGCCTCTTTATTCATAGATGAGGTATAGGTATAAATAATGTAATTGGATTCATAAGGGTAAAGTACAAAAGGACTCTCGTAATTTTGTAATAACCCAGAAATAATGCTGCCTCTAATTGGCGTTTTCTCTGTTGTATCTACGGAAGTTAATGTATCTGTATTTTCTGCGGCGAATAATGATACAGACCAAAAACAGAGCACAGTACCAACTAATTTGTGAAAAACGCGCATTCTGTTATTCCTATTCTGAAAAAATCCCAAAAAAGTTTATCTCATTTTACACACAAAATCTGACAACTGCTGAAAGATTATTCGTTCATTTCATAGAGACATATTTTATACATAGTGATAACTTATTATTCACATATTTTTTAAAGGATGAATAAGATGAATGACCGTACTTATACATTAGAAGAAGCGAGTAAGCTCATGAGTGATGCGTTTATCTATAAAATGCCTTTTAATCAGCTTTTGGGAATACAATTGGCTCAGATAAATGATGATTTTGTCCAACTAACAATTAAGAATCGTCCAGAATTGATTGGTAATTTTACACAAAACATTCTTCACGGTGGTGTCATTGCATCAATATTAGATGTCGCTGGTGGCATGGTATGTATTAACCGTATTCTCCAACGGATCACACCATTAGTGCATCAAGATATTGTCGATAAAATGTCAAAAATGGGCACCATTGATCTACGAGTTGATTATTTACGTCCTGGTCGAGGTGAAGTGTTTACTGCAAGCGCCAGTTTATTACGCGATGGCAATAAAATTGCGGTGACGCGTTGCGAACTACATAACGAACGTAATCAGCATATCGCAACAGCCACGGCCACTTATCTCATTGGATGAAACGAGAAAGTAAAAAATTAGTTACTTACTCAACTAATAACTTGTAAAAAAACTCGAGCAATGTCACATTAATAAGGTCATAAATCGAGCCGATATTTTCTAAGGCTCGATATCTCAATCGACTTACTTTTAGCCGTTTATTCAAATTCAGAGCCAATAATGAGCCAACAAAATACCATCAAAGGCGTGTTATGTGCCTTGGGCGCTTATTTAATTTGGGGCGTCGCACCTATTTATTTTAAAACCATCCAAGAGGTGCCGGCAGAAGAGATACTGACTCATCGTATTATCTGGTCATTTTTCTTTATGTTGGTTTTATTAACTGCAACAAAACACTGGAGCTATATGCGCCAAGTGTTAAAGCAGCCTAAAAAAATCCTTATATTAGGCGTCACCGCGGTGACTATCGCTTCCAACTGGCTAATTTATATTTGGGCCGTTAACCATGGATATATGTTGCAAGCTAGCCTAGGCTACTTTATTAACCCTCTGGTGAACGTTTTATTTGGAATGCTATTTCTGCAAGAGCGCTTTCGCCGCATGCAGTGGGTCGCGGTTATTTTAGCCTTAACGGGTGTTCTTATTCAGTTATGGCAATTTGGCTCCGTTCCGGTTATCGGACTTAGCCTCGCCGTGACTTTTGCAACCTACGGTTTATTACGGAAAAAACTTGGAGTTGATGCCCAAACGGGAATGACATTTGAAACCCTGTGGTTACTCCCAGTGGGCGTTATTTTCTTGCTGTTCTTTGCCGATAGCCCAACCAGCAACATGGCAATGAATGATTGGCACTTAAATGTGTTATTAATCCTTGCTGGTGTTATCACAACCGTGCCATTGTTGCTATTTACTGAAGCAGCTAACCACCTTCGCTTGTCGACACTGGGCTTTTTCCAATATTTAGGGCCAACTATTATGTTTTTACTCGCGGTATTTATCTACGGCGAAAAAATGACATCAGAGCTACTCGTGACATTTGGCTTTATTTGGGTCGCATTAATTTTATTTACCTTGGATGCACTTTACACACAACAAAGGTTAAGAAAGTAATTCCTGTAAATTGCCTATATAAAGGCAAAGTCCAAAACACTGACCTTTATTTATTTATGAATAAAAGGTCAGTGTTTCATTTTATGGAACTGAATGAGTTAATTTATTTTAAGCATAATAGACAATATGCTAATTCATCACGTTTATCTAAATGTTAACTCAACCTAAATATATTAAAAAAAGCCCATTTATTATTAAAATAAGCCATAACTCTCGACAATATAAAACACTCACCTTTCAGTAGAACCCACTTTTACGCACAAAAGAAAAACCCATAAAATCAAAGTGTTGAATGATAATCCAATAGGGTTGCGTTACGCTTAAAACAGGCTATTATTAAATTTATCTAAAATTAAATTCCGGTTTATCTCTAAATTAAAACCAACTCTTTGAAAAAAAGTCATTTTTTATTTTTTAATAATTAATCATTGCGTTAAAGGAACATCGACTCTATATTGTACGCCGCTTGTATTCACCCCAGCGGATGGTGATGGTCCGATTCATCACTGACGTTTCATTAAAGTGCGCACGATGACATGTAATTTATTTATGTCCTGGTGCGAGGTTTTCTGAAATTGAATACAGGTCCGCTCTAAAAAATTTTTTAAATACAATAGTGTAGTCAGTTTATATGGCTGCATTTTAGGTTCACTCCGCCTGTGTATTCAGAAAGAGTTGATAGTTGTTAAGGGCTTTTGGGAAGGGCTTAAAAATGCAACAGAATACCGTTCAAATGAAACGTGTACTGACCACGCCTGCGCTCATTTTCTTTGGGCTGGCTTATATGGTGCCACTCGGGATTTTCACTACCTATGGACAAGTGACAGTATTAAGTGAAGGCCATTTGCCTATCGCTTATCTTGTGACATTGGCTACCGTTCTCTTTACTGCCATGAGCTATTGCCGTATGACGAGTGCGCTACCTCTTTCGGGTTCTGCATACTCTTATGTGCAAAAAACATTTGGCGGAACATTGGGTTTCCTAGTCGGTTGGGCGCAATTACTCGATTATTTATTTTTGCCGATTATTAACTATATTGCGATTGGGATCTTCGTGCATGAAGCTTTCCCTAATATTCCAATGCCAGTCATTATCTGCACCACGATTGCCGTTGTCAGCATCATGAATATTTTAGGGATCAAACTCGTCTCTTCAATGAATATGCTGATTATTAGCATGCAAATTGTCTTTATCGCCGTATTCTTGTTCTTGAGCTTTAAGACTAATTTTGTGCTAGATACAGACGCACTACTCGCACCGATTACGCTAACGGCAGATCAAATGCCTGGATTATTCGCGGGTGCTGCCGTGCTATGTTTGGCCTTCTTAGGTTTCGATGCCATTTCAACCATGGCAGAAGAAACAAAAGATGCGCGTAGCACATTACCAAAAGCGATTATTTATACCGTCTTTATTGCGGGTGCGCTGTTTATCATCATCTCTTACAGCGCCCATTTGAGTTATCCATTATGGCAAGACTTTATTCCAAATACCGATATTGCTAGCCTCGCGGTCATGGAAAAAGTCGGCGGCGCAATGATGGCATCTAGCTTTATTACCGCTTATGTCATTGGTGTCTTTGCCTCTGCTATGACATCACAAGCCAGCATTGTGCGTATTTTCTATGCGATGGGGCGTGATGGCGTCTTGCCACGCTCAGTTTTTGCGTACCTGCATCCCAAACTGAATACCCCTGTGTATTCAATCATTTTTGTTGCCATCGCATCACTGCTTTCGCTGGTGCTTTCGCTCAGCATGGTAGCTTCAATGATTAGCTTCGGTGCACTGATTGCATTTACCTTTGTGAACTTGTCTGTGATTAAACACTTCTATATCGATCGCAAAGAAGCGCTTGATGGTAAAAAATTTATCACTTGCCTGATTATGCCGTCGATTGGTGTCATACTCACCCTATGGTTATGGACAAGCCTAGATAAAGAGGCCTTTACTGTGGGCCTGTGCTGGCTAGCGGCTGGTGCATTTTATCTCACATTGCTCACACATGGTTTCAGACGTCGTCCACCCGCAATTTCGGACGATGAGACCAATATGATCATCAATTAGTACCTATACTTTAGTACACGTATGATAATAATGGGGATGCATAATTTCCCCATTATTTTTGTTCCTGCCCATACCGATAGGGCCCTGATAAAGACTGGTTAGAAATGAATAATAAAGTTGCAGATGTCATTTATTTCAACGGTTATATCTACACCGCAGACAAGCAAAACAGTGTTGTAGATGCCATTGCCGTACAAGATGGCTACATTATCGCAAGTGGTACTTCAGAGGAATTACACCAATACGTTGGGCCGGAAACTGAGAGTATCGATTTAGAAGGCAAAATGATGATGCCCGGCATCATCGATGGCCATATGCACCCATTTTGGGGTGGGATCCAGCTATTTGGCTGCCACCTCAACTACGAGTCGCTAACGATTGAGCAGATACTACAACGTGTCCAAGATCATTTAGATAAAGACCCGCGTACCGGGGAAAATGATTGGCTAAAAGTCACAGCTTGGCTACGCCAAGGTATGCTACCGGCAGGTATTGATATGTACCGCGAGGACATGGACAAACTGAAAACCAATCGCCCTGTGGTGCTGTTTTCCAATGACTGCCATACACTGCTAGCAAATAGCCGTGCTTTAGCATTGTTTGGTATCACCAAAGACACCCCTGAGCCACCCGATGGTAAAATTGGTAAACATGCTAACGGCGAACTAAATGGGATTTTAGAAGATGCACCGGCGATGCGTGCAGCAGACAGCATCCCATCAATTCGCGATGACCAAGCCATTGAAGTTGCTGAACTGGTACAAAAAGTGTTAAACCAGCAAGGTGTAACCACCGTAATGGATGCCCGTGTTTCTGAGCAGCAATTAGAAGCCTTTGCTGAACTACAACGTCGCGAAGAGCTGACCGTTCGCTTTCAAGCTGCCCGCGAGATCACGCCAGATGAAACTCCGGATGTCGCCTCAGTTGCAGCCGCTGTCGATAAAGCTGTCGCTTTCGCTAAAAAATGGCACCAAGCTGATTGGACGCCAGCGCCGGGGATCGGCCTGCGAAATATCAAAATGTTTGTCGATGGTGTGATGCAGTTCCCAACAATGACGGCTTCACTGTTACAACCTTATCGCATCAATATCGGCACCGATGAAGCTCCAAACTGGGTTGAAACAGATAACTATGGCGATTTGTATTTTACTGCTGAAATTCTTGATGAATTGATGGAAAAGATTGCGGCGGCAGGTTATGACCCACATCTACATACAGTCGGTGAAGGTGCCGTTTCTATTGTGCTTGATGCCATCGAAAAAATGCGTGCAGCCCATCCAGAAAAAGATATTCGCCCAGGCCTTGCTCACAATGAATTGGTTCATCCAAAAGATTATGAGCGATTTGCACGCCTCAAAACGATCGCTTGTCTTTCATTCCAGTGGGCTGCGCCAACCCCTGAATTAGCCGCTTTTGAGCGTAACATGCTCGGTGAAGAGCGTTTTGAACAATTAGAGCCTATCGCGAAGTTTATCGATGCGGGTGCTGTGGTCGCCTTTGGTAGTGACTGGCCGATTGATGATTTTGACGAATGGTATGATTTAAAAGTCGCAGCCACTCGCCGTGGACGTGATATCAATGGTAAACCAGCCCCTCGCTTGGATAATGACCGTGATATGACGGTCATTGAAGTCCTTCGTTCAGCCACGATTGACTCTGCCTATGCTCAACACAGAGAAGATGTGATTGGCTCACTTGAAGTGGGTAAATTTGCAGACATGATCGTGCTCGATCGTAACGTATTTCAGATCCCAGCTGATGATATTGAAAATGTGAAGGTATTACGTACGATTATTGGCGGTAAGACCGTCCATATCGCGCAGTAACTTGATATCTAAGCTCAATAATTAAACGGCTTACCGTCTTTCTGTAAGCCGTTCTACAAAGCGTAAACAATTCTTAATCAGCAACACTCTTGTGAAAACCGCTTGCAATCCCCCATCCCTGTCGTTATTATCCGCTCGTTTTTAACCATCTCACACACTGCAAGGAGGAACATCATGACAACAATTCATCACACTCTTTGCGGGCGTACTCAGAAATAGTCTCTCTATCTCTCCAGTTCTTGCCTGCTAAATCACCTTATTTTTTCCTTAAAAATGAGTTAATGACTTATGGGCAATATTATTCATTCTGTCAGCGAACACGTCAGTTATATCGCGACAGAAAATACTTGGATTGAAAGTAAAGCAATCCAACAGTTACAAACAACCGCAGCGCTCCCTAATATGGTTTCCGTGGTAGGCATGCCAGATCTACATCCTGGTCGTGGTTACCCAATTGGTGCGGCATTTTTCTCAACACAACGTTTCTATCCTGCATTGGTCGGTAATGATATTGGCTGTGGAATGAGTTTATTTCAGACCGATATCAAGACCACGAAGTTAAACTTGGATAAGTTTGAAAAACAGTTATCCACAATGCCGGATAGCGCCCCCTTAGAATGGCTCGATGAGCATGTTCCTCATGAAATGAAATCCCATCATTTTATGTCCTCACTCGGCTCGATTGGCGGCGGTAATCACTTTGCTGAATTTCAAATCATCGACAAAATATTTAACGATGAGTCGATTGCACAAAGCGGTTTAAATAAAAAGTGTGCATTACTGCTTGTGCACAGTGGATCCCGAGGATTAGGGCAATCCATATTACGTCAACATGTTGAAAATCATAGCCATAATGGCCTTGAAGAGCATTCAAATGACGCGAAAGCCTATTTAGAAGCTCACCAACATGCATTATCTTTTGCCGAACTAAACCGCCAATTAATTGGCTTACGCATGTTGCAGCAGGTCAAGGCAAAGGGGGAAATGGCCCTTGATGTTAATCATAACTTGGTTGAACCTTGCACGATTAACGGCATACAAGGTTGGCTCCATCGCAAGGGGGCAACCCCTTCTGACAAAGGCATGGTCATTATTCCTGGGTCACGTGGCGATTTCAGTTATTTAGTTCTGCCTCATGCAAGTGAGGTGAGCTTAAATTCACTGGCTCACGGTGCTGGCCGCAAATGGATGCGTACTGAGTGTAAGAGGCGGTTGTCTCACCGATATACTCCATTGCAGCTATCGCGTACTGCATTAGGTAGCCGAGTCATCTGTGCTAATAAACAATTGATCTATGAGGAAGCTCCACAATCCTATAAGTCGATTGAAACCGTGATTGAAAGTATGGTGGGAGCAGGGTTAATTGAGGTTATCGCACGTTTACGCCCCTTACTCACCTACAAAATCAGTGGGGAGTGTGCATAATGTTATTACAATTTTCTTCTGCACAAGGCCCCGAGGAGTGCTGTATCGCTGTTGAAAAAGCACTGGCTTGCTTTTTTATTGAGGCTAAAAAACGTGAAGTCATGGTCAATACGCTCGAAACGGTTGCATCAAAACATGGCTTAAAATCTGCTTTGGTCGCTTTAGAAGGGCATGGTGCTGAGGAGCTAGCTCAGTTATGGTCTGGGACAATACAGTGGCAGTGTCAAAGCCCCTTAAGACCAAAACATAAACGGAAAAATTGGTTTATTAATGTGATCCGCTTTTCGCCGATTCAAACCATTGAAGAGAGTGATATCGAGTTTGAATTTATAAAAGCTCAAGGTCCTGGCGGGCAGCATGTTAATAAAACCTGCTCCGCGGTAAGAGCAAAACATCTTGCAACAGGGATTAGTGTCAAAGTGCAATCTGAACGTAGTCAGCATGCCAATAAAAAATTAGCTAAGCAGCTTATTTATTGGCGCTTAAATGAATACCAAGATCAGCAAGCATCGGCATTAAATAAACAACGACATAATGCGCATTATCAAATAGAAAGAGGAAATGCGAACATTATCTTTTCTGGACAAGCATTTAAACGAATTAATTAATTCATTTACAGCCCACCTCCGTCAGGAGGTGGCATTCATTGGATAGATAAAGCTTAAAGTATTTTTTCCGTCAAAAACCATCCGGCAATACTTTCACGCTTTTGTTGGGTAGGTAACACTTCATGAGGGAACTCTTCAGACATAAATACAATCATCCGACCGGCTAAAGGGTCAAGCTGAAATAGCTTATTATCCTGCTGATCATACACGACCAATTCACCCCCATCCCCAGATTTCCATGCTTCGTTCATATAAAGCACAGTCGTCACCTTACGCCGCCCTTGCCCTTGGAAATTATCCACATGTTTTTTATAAAATGCCCCATTAGGATAACGGCAAAAATGGGTTTCAAAATCACGCAATCCCATATAGCACGAGCGATTTAGCGCTTGGCGGATTTCATCCATCTTCGCCATATAACTGGCGATAGGCTCGCCCATTTCAGACTCTAGCCAAATTGTCTGATCACCGCGAATAGCTTTATTGCCATGCAGTGACTCACCGTTACCTATGCGCGCATCATGCAGATTATCAGGAATACAGCCCTTAATAGCCTCTATTTCTGACAGGTTCAAAAAATCATCCCACACATACCAACCCTGTGTAGAAAGAGAATCAATTAGATTATTCAATGACATGATAAATATTAGAAAGGTTATTCGGTATGATTTTATACTTCACTGTGTGGAAAATTTAAAATTAAAAACTTAAATCTTAAAGATTAAACTCTCGAATCAAAGTAACCTACCACAAGATAACGATTTTAAATTAGTGAACCATTTGAAAAACAACGATATTACAAACAAACCCCAAGAGTGCTCACCACTAGGATGAGCACGCCCTAATGAAACCAATGACAATTAATCTATTTTACGCCCTAGTCGAACGCTAAGGCCTCAACCATCAACACGTTCCATGCCCACAAAATGCGGTTTTCCCCATACAAAATTTTAGTGCGGCTGATGCACCCTCTCTATTGTCCTTCGTTGCATACGTAAAACAACTCACAGCTTCTGGGGCTTTTTCAAAACTTGAGATTTGCTCACTCAATAGTTGAGAGGACGATGAAATAAGTTTTGACTCCACCATTTTCTGGTCATCGCGATAGGCGGTAAGCAGTGCAAGACGGGAAGATAAATATTGTTCGCTAATATTTGCTAACTGCTCTTGCTGAGCTTTTAATAACGAGTACACCGAATTCACTTCTCGATGGAACTTCTTAATATAAGCCTTAGTTGCATTATCCATAAAATCATGGATGGCAACATTAGTCTCTTTGAGTTCATTTAATTTATTCGAAATATAATTATTATTTTTTAACTCATTTAAACTATCAATATAGTTTTGTAGCTCGGCAGAACCCATTGTTAAATACGCATTGTCATCACGGCTTATATTAAGCGCATTTATAACGTTACTGTAGTGATTATTGAGTATTTCGATATTATTTTTCTGTGTCTGAATCGCAATTTTCGTTGCATTACCTACAGAGAGAAGTAACTCTTTATTTAAACCCGTCTGTTTTGATGCGCCTCTCGCAGACCATGCTGTTAATTTACGCGATAGCGCTTCTATTTTGTTAATTTTTGAATTCCCCCCCTTAAAAGCATGTTTAATATCTGAAAGCGCCTTATCACACAATTTGGTTTGCCTTCTATAAGCATCAAGGTAATCCAACGTCGTCACCTTTAGTGCAACCTGTACGCTCTCTAAGAACGGGTTATTTACTGGCGTCTTCTCTAATGATGATGGACTGTTGCTGCTTAACGAGGAAACGCGTTTATCCAATTCAGTGAATCTATCCATTGTTTGCCCGATTGCATGACGTGCCGTAAAGCGCAATTCACTCATTACCGACTCAGGAAACTCGAGATCAAATTTGATCACGCCATGACTAAAAGCCCCAGGGAAAGGCTGTTTACCCCGTTCAAAAGCACGTAGTGATGAGCGGTGATTGGATAACTGTTTTAATATTATTTTATTGGCTTTTTCAATATGATAAATAGCGCTATTAATCCATTGTATTAGTTGTTGATTTCTTTTATATTGCGCTACATATGGGCTCGTAGTTAGATGATTTATTTCTGTTTCTAATACTCTTAATACAGATTGATTATCACCGATAAATTGATCATAATCCTTTTTAATTGCATTAAACTTATTTTTATAATTAGTTATATCATCTCTATTTACAAAATCCATTTTATTTTCCCTTAGTTTTAAATAAACGTACTAGCTGATAGCAATACGGAGCGTTAAAAATATATAACTGAGAGGAGAACAAAACAAATTTTAATTTTATATACGTTAATTAAAACCACATAAAGCTATTAATTAATTCGTTTATAATAAAAGTGAAAACTATAAAAATGCCAATTCTAATAGCGAAATTAGAATTGGCATTTATCAATAAACTATAAATTTTCTAACCGTGCATACGATGCAACCAGCCATTTGATCCCTTGCCCTTGAAAAGCAATTTGCAGTCGACAATGCTCACCACTGCCTTCCAAGTTAATAATTGTGCCTTCACCAAATTTCGGATGGCGAACACGTTGCCCCAACGCATACCCTGAATCATTTCGAGTAACGGGTGTGCCAAGGCGTTGGTGATTAACAGGGCGTGATACGGTTGCACGTAAACGCACTTCTTCAACACATTCCGTCGGTAATTCCGCAATAAAACGTGACGGACGGTGATAGACCTCTTTCCCATATAAACGGCGGCTTTCTGCATAAGTTATCGTCAACTTTTGCATAGCTCGAGTGATCCCCACATAAGCCAAACGCCGCTCTTCTTCCAAACGCCCACTTTCATCCATCGACATTTGGCTTGGGAACATTCCTTCTTCCATGCCCACGATAAATACATTCGGGAATTCCAAACCTTTAGCCGAGTGAAGTGTCATCAGTTGGACTGCATCTTGATGAATATCCGCTTGCCCATCTCCCGATTCGAGCGCTGCGTGAGATAAGAAAGCCTGCAATGGCATCAGATCCTGATCTTCATCTTGATAGCTAAAGTCGCGCGTTGCGTTGACTAACTCTTCCAAGTTTTCGATACGCGCTTGTGCTTTTTCCCCTTTTTCTTGCTCATACATTGCACGTAAGCCAGAGTCATTGATCACTCTATCCGTTTGTACATGCAGTGGCATCTCTTGCGTTTCTTTCGCAAGTGCATCCACTAATTCCAAGAAACGTTCAATCGCTGCCGCCGCTCGCCCACCGAGGACTTGCTCACGCAATAAATATTCACAACTTTCCCAGAGTGTCAGTTGTTGATCACGCGCGGTTTGCCGTACCGTATCCAGCGTCCGCTCACCAATGCCCCGCGTCGGTGTATTCACGACTCGTTCAAACGACGCATCATCATTGCGGTTAGCAATAAGCCTTAAATAAGAGAGGGCATCTTTGATTTCTTGGCGTTCGAAGAAACGCTGACCACCATATATACGATATGGCATCGCGCTTTGAATAAGGGCTTCTTCCAGTACACGCGACTGAGCATTACTACGGTATAGCATGGCACAATCTTGCAAAGCTCCCCCATTTTCTTGCCACTGTTTAATACGACTGACAATATAACGTGCTTCATCTAATTCATTGAAAGCACAATAGAGAGAGATTGGCTCGCCATCACCGCCTTCCGTCCATAAATTTTTCCCTAATCGATCACTATTATGTGCGATCAATGCGTTAGCGGCTTTCAGAATATTATTCGTCGAACGATAATTTTGCTCAAGACGGATAGTTTCGGCACCGGGAAAATCATTCAAAAAACGCTGAATATTCTCCACTTGTGCACCACGCCAGCCATAAATGGACTGATCATCATCGCCGACGATCATCACTTTACCCGTGTCACCCGCTAACACTCGGATCCACGCATATTGGATACTGTTAGTATCTTGGAATTCGTCGACTAAAATATTGGTGAAGCGTTCGCGATAATGTTGTAGCACATGAGGTTTGTTCAGCCACAGTTCATGGGCGCGTAACAGGAGCTCAGCAAAATCCACTAGCCCCGCACGATCACAAGCTTCTTGATAGGCTTGATATACTTTCAGCCAAGTGCTTTCAACCGGATTACCATAGCACTCAATATGTTGAGGCCGTAGCCCCTCATCTTTTTTGCCGTTGATATACCACATGCCCTGACGGGGTGGCCACTGCTTTTCATCAAGGTTCATCGCTTTTAGCAAACGGCGAATTAACCGATACTGGTCATCACTATCTAAAATTTGAAAATCTTGTGGTAGGCCAGCATCCAGATAATGTTGGCGTAGAAGGCGATGTGCTAAACCATGGAACGTTCCTATCCACATGCCACCTTCACTTGAGCCAATCAATTGATTAATACGGTGGCGCATTTCTGCCGCCGCTTTGTTGGTAAAGGTCACCGCCATAATCGAAAATGGCGATGCATGCTCAACCGCCATTAACCAAGCAATCCGATGTACTAACACACGCGTTTTACCACTACCCGCTCCCGCAAGTACTAATAAGTTAGTGCGTGGTGCAGCAACCGCTTCACGCTGTTTGTCGTTAAGGCCTTCGAGCAGATAAGAAACGTCCATAATTACCATCAAAGCAGAACAGTGGCGATGACCACTGTGTTTTTATACAGAAAAATGATTATACCAGTGACAATAGAGAAGCCAACTGAGAAATTTCAACATGCGGCAATAAGCGGACATCTTTTTCTTCCATCAGCGTCTTATTGTCGACATTGATCCAACAAGCTTGCATACCACTGCGGATCGCACCTTCGACATCAGTCAGCAAATTATCGCCAACATGCAAAATGGCATGAGGCTCCAGTGCTAACTTTTGAGCGGCTAACCGATACATATCACAATAGGGTTTCGAGCGCCCATCCGGGCCAGCTTTTAATACAAACTGAAAATATTGCCCTAATCCACACGCATCAGGCTCTGCATTACCGTTAGTAATTGCTACCAATGGCAATTTTTTGGCTAACTGAGTGAGTGTTTGGTGAGTGGATTCAGGAACATCGATTTGATTACGCCAATAAGTAAAATGAGCCATGAGGTCATCCGCCCCTTTTTGCGCGTCTTCACGGCTGTACCCATAGTGGCAAAACATCATTTTCGATGATAACCAACGCCAACGCGTGATGTCATGGCAAATATCAGGCTCTTGCTTCGCCACAATATTGCGAAAAGTGTACAAGTCATCATGGGTAAAATGATTAAACTGCGCATCATATTCACGGACAAAACGTAACACTTCTTCTTCCGTTTTATCAATGACCGGATGGTTGTCATACAATGTATCATCTAAGTCAAACGTAATGGCCTGAATAGGTGATAACGGACGGTAAAAATGCATTAAGGTTTCTCCCTTTTTGCTCTGGGATGAGCCACATCATAAACATTAGCCAGATGCTGGAAATCTAGGTGTGTGTAGATTTGTGTCGTCGATAAATTTGCATGACCGAGCAACTCTTGCACACCGCGTAAATTACCACTTGATTCAAGGATATGTGTTGCAAATGAGTGACGCAATTTATGAGGGTTAATGTGGCTATTAACCCCTTGTTTGATCCCCCATTGCTCAAAGCGCTTTTGAACATTACGGTTAGATATGCGTTTACCACTCTTTGTAGAGATAAAAACGGCACCATCTTCCGGCTCGTACAGCTCTCGCATTTCTAACCAACGCTTTAACCAGCTCACTGCGGTTTTGCCTAATGGGATCTTACGCTCTTTACTCCCTTTCCCCATCACTCTGACCTCACCCATCGCGAGGTCTAAATGACGAACATCTAACCCAACCAATTCAGATAAACGTAACCCCGCACCATACATCACTTCTAACATTGTCCTATCACGGACCACCAGCGGGTCGCCGCTTTCCATGCTCAGCAACTTTGAAACTTCATCCACATCCATATTTTTGGGTAAACGTTTTTTGGCCTTTGGTGCATGGACGGCAGTCACTGGATTTGCAGAAAGCTTATCTTGTTGCACCATCCAATCACAGAAACTCCGCAATGCCGATAAACGTAATGCCATACTGGCAGCTTGTAAGCCTTTACGACGACTTTTTGCTGCCACGTTGCGCGCTTTCGTGGCATCTAATTGCCGCCATTCGCTGACGTTCATTTCATTCAGCATCTCTACCACCACCGTGAGTTGACGGCGATAATTGGTGATAGTGACAGGGCTGAGCCTACGCTCAATTTGTAAATAACGTAAAAATGCTTCGACTTGGTTCATCAGCCCTTGTGGCTGGGGGGTTATAGGCGCTCTATCCATCGGCAAAGTAACCTCGGTAGAATTTGAGCCACTTTCTCTAACATAACCGTTCCCATACCCTGTTGATAGTGATCTCGGTCGCGACTCGTGAATATCACCATGCCAGACTCCCCATGATGACCAAATAGTGAGATAGCCACTGACGCCACATTCATGGCATCAGGCAGTAAAAGTTGTATTTCAGGGCCGTTTAAATGACCTAAATAGTGGGTCTTATCACCGAAACGCTGAATACGAATCGACTCAAATGCACGTCGAGACACGACAAGTGCTTGGGCATCAAGCGGAGCAGATAGCCGCCAGCAATCACTAAATAGACGCACAGACGCCCCGGATAGACCTAATTTTTTCGCCCAGCGATTCAAACTGTTTAACATGTCACTCAGGCTCTGCGCCATTGACATCTCAATCACTAAATACAGCAATTCATCAAATAGTTGACCGTTTTCATGAGCCTGTTCAACCATGAAACAGATATCTTGTTCGAGTTGTTTGATTTTCAAACGTTGACGGTTCATGACGGCTTCAGGGAGCGAAATGGCTCCCTGAATAGCATGTGGGATTGTAAGCTGTTCAATAAGCGAGGCATTACGGATAAAGAAATCTGGCTGTTCCTGTAAGTAACGCACCACTTGGCTATCATCAATTTGATAAGGGCTGTCTAGTGCTACTTCCGGTTTATCCATTATAACCTCTTGATAATTGAATAAAGCTTAGAGCTGGATCACACCATCATAAACATGACTGGCAGGGCCTGTCATATATAACGGAGTGCCTGGACCATTCCAACTTATGTCGAGTGAGCCACCCGGTAAATCAACTTTTACCTGATTAGCCAGTAACCCTTGCTGAATGCCAATCGCGACCGCCGCACATGCACCACTGCCACAGGCTTGTGTTTCGCCGGCACCACGTTCAAACACCCGCAAACGGATATGGTGAGCACTGACGATTTCCATAAAACCAACATTGGTTCGCTCAGGGAAACGTTCATGGCTCTCCAATACAGGGCCTAAAATTTCCACTTCCGCCGTTTTGACGCTTTCAACTTGGATCACACAATGGGGATTGCCCATTGAAACAACACCACATAACACTGTACGTTCTAAAGCGCGAATAATATAGGTCTTTTCCGCTTTGATGGCGCGAAACGGTACTTTCTGAGGCTCAAACTCCGGCTCTCCCATGTTCACGCAAACATCGTCATTTTCATTGATTGTCAATACCATACGTCCAGATTGGGTACTGACCTTAATCTTTTGTTTATTTGTTAGCCCTTTCAAACGCACAAAACGAGCAAAACAGCGGGCGCCATTCCCACATTGTGCGACTTCACTGCCATCTGCATTAAAAATGCGGTAATGGAAGTCTAAATCAGGATCATAAGGCGCCTCAACTAACAGTAATTGGTCAAAACCAACCCCAGTATGTCTATCAGCAAGACGGCTAATCAACTCAGGAGAAAAGTAAACATTCTGAGTGACACCATCAACAACCATGAAGTCATTACCTAAGCCATGCATTTTAGAAAATTGCATATTCCGCTCCATCGCAGCAGCTTATTGTTGGTTTGAGGTCGACACTCGCGAATCTGCCGCTGTGCTATTTTGTGTTTCATCAGATGATTGTGATGATGTCGCCTTATCTTCTGGTGGGAAATAAAGAGGGCCTTTTAAGCCACAACCAGAAAGAGTGAACAAAATAATAAGCGCAGAGAGTCCAACTAAACTTTTTTTCATTATATTTCGCCTGTAAAACTAACTTGTGACGTCTGAATAAGGTAACAGATTAACAGGGCTGCCTTTGCAAATCACTATTGTTCATCAATTGAGTCGTGATTTTGTTCCCCATCCACAATAGCATAATGCTTAAAAGGGGAGCCACCAACAAATGTTTTAACTGCCATCATGGAAAATCAGAGGGTACCGGTACATTTCTACCGTCAATTGACCCCCATTGATGTTCACACCTATAATTTCCACTAGCGAATGATTTAAACAAATAGGGAACTAACCGTGAATGATAGTGAATTTCACCAACTTGCCGACCAAATGATGGCTTCAATCGAAGAGCATTTGGATAATTATGACGGCGATGCGGATATCGATTGTGAAACGAATGGTGGCGTAATGACGCTCAGTTTTGAAGATGGCAGCAAAATCATCATCAACCGACAAGAACCTTTCCACCAAATTTGGCTCGCCACGAAACAGGGGGGCTATCACTACGATTATAAAGATAACGACTGGGTATGCGACCGTTCAGGCCAACGTTTTACAGATATGCTTGCACAGGCGATTGCTACACAAAGTGGTGAACCTTTCGCATTTTAAAGGCTCATTAATAGTAGTGTGCGCGATGATGAGGTGATGACTCAAAATGCTCTGAGTGTGTCATCTCATCTTTTTCGATATCGAAGGGCCAAGAGCCTCCCGAAAAGGGGATAACTTGGCTTTTGCCTTGATGGTTTACGATTTGATAAAACTGTGGCAGGTTAAAATTAATAAAGCTTGCACCGTATGTGAAGCGATCATGAGATGAGGAGTAGAAGCGGCTCACATCACGCACCAACTCTTCTTTAGAGCCTTCACAATGTGAGTAGATCTCAACACGGTTGGCTTCATCCAACACATAAATATTAAACCCTGTGTTATCCGCTGTATTCTCAAAGAAAAACTGTACGATCCCTTCACTTGCATAACCATCGACAACCGCTGGTAAATGGTTGTTCTCTTTCGCATTGAGTTTTACTGGCCAACCATGGAGTTTGTTATGCGAAATAGCACCATAAAACTCCACCGCATTTTCGAGCTTCTGAACAGAGACGTTTAAGCGTTCAAAGAACAAGCCCCATGTCTGTCCGGCAATGCGCAGGGCTTTGAAACGCCCCGGATCATTACGGTTACTTGATAAACGCAAATCAATACACTCTGATACCAATTGCTGCACACGCGTTCTGACTAGCCCACGCAAATGCTCACTGTAGCAGAACACCTCTACAGCGTCTGGTGGCGCGGCATCTTGGTGCATCTTACCTAAAATGGTTTTAAGTGCTTCTAACATGCACTGCTCGCCACTAAAGTGAAGCGTTCTCACCTCATTCCATGAGTTGCGATACAGCAAATCAATACTGCCGATAAGACAACGCTGCTCTTGACCAAAGCTAAAGACATCTAATTTTCTAAAATCAAAATGCACAACTTGATTCGAATAAACTTGGGTGGGGTCTTGCTCTAAATTGACAATGATAGCCAAATGGCGAATTTCACAGGGGCTATATAATGCTTTGGGCGTCGGTGCTGGTAGGCGTATCGGGAAGTGCCCTGATACGTCATGCATCAACTCCAATAATTTCTTCTCATCACACTGAGATTGCCCATGATGCATATACACCTGAGTATTTTCGGTCAATAACCCATTAAAATAAGCCCATGCGACGAGTTTATTTAAATAACGGTTATATTCGAGCGGCTGATGACCAATAATGGTTTCAATATACGGAGCTTGGTTATATAAGTACCAACCACTACGATTCGCACGACCCGGCGGAACATAAATAAATGTGAGGTGTTGCTCACTAAGATCCGGTGATATTTGTGGGTTCACTAACGTCACTTTACCCGGTAGCGCTTCAAACGCTGCGTATAACTTACGCGTCAATACGCCAATATCTTGTGGGCTAGCACTGACGCTTAAATTATTACGACGCGCAAAACGGATTAAATTACGATAGCTTTGCATCATCGTATCGAGCAATTCATTGTGTGCTTCACGAACTCGTTCAATTTTCCATTGACTACGCGAATCTAACATCGCTAAGCGTTCAGCACCCCATCCCCATGATTCAACTAACTGAGATAGCACATCGCGTCGCCAGCCAGAGCATTCATTTTCTGTATCTTTAGATAATTTTTCACAGACTTTGAGGTAGAAACAGCGGCGGATTAAATCAAGACGGGTGGTATCATTTATTTCAATTAAATAACGGGTGACACGTTCTAACATCAAACAATACGAGTCTAGACCGTAACAAACTATCTCACCCGCATGAAGATGCCGTTTAAATTCTAATGCCAATAACTTACCTTTTGGGTAATCCCACGAATAAGACTCGAGAAGTAAACTTTTTAAGACGGCTTTATAAGGGGAATCGACACTCTTATATAATTGCCATAAGCTAGCCCCGAAATATTCGGCCGCTGACAACTCCCCTAACCCACCGAGATCGAGCCATTCATTTGGCGTCAATACACCTTGTGCATAAAGCGCCATAACATATTCATCGTAATGATGCTCTTCTTCAACTGGCACCATAGTCCATAACAATCTTTTACCTGCCATACGTACTGCGGTGCGGTAAAATTCATCCAGCAATAAAATATGTTGTGTTGAACCACAATCTTCCCCACCGATATGCCCGCTAGCATGATGGCGAAAACGGTTTTCATCGATTAAGAAGACTGTCACATCAATGCCTAAAGAAGCTGCCCACTGCTCGATTAAGGTACATTTTTTTTGTAGCAGGCGTTTCTCTTCGTTATCTAACCATGAGGGATGGCAGACCCAGATATCAATATCGGAGCATTGGCTTTGGCCAACTGAGGAGGTGCTACCCATCGAGTAAATTCCCGTTATCGGTAACTCACCATTCGCTTTTTCTGCGTTGGGAAGATACTTGCCAAATTGGGATAACCAAAGTTTTTGGTCATTGTCGGGGGTGAAGAAGCAAACGCCATAAGGGACATTCCCTTCGATATAACCCGGTATCATAGGGTGATGATAATGAAACAAGACAGGCAGCAGGCTGTAAACCTTACAAAAGGTTTCATCCATTGACGCTGTCGCGCGATCTAACCGAAGTTGGTTTATCGCATCAAGTCTCTGCTTTAAAGTTTCAATATAGAGATACAAGGGATACGCCTGGCTGAATGAACTTAACAACAAATCTGGGTAAAACCCAGCACCCAACAGATAGAAATATATTTAAAATTTTTTTCAAATGAATTGTCGGAAACGTGATCAATTTAACACCTTGCAGCAAAAGGGTAAAGTAGATCACATAATTTTATCTGTGTATTTTTGATACAAATTAATTTTCAACATATTGTATAAAAAGGCTTTTTATTTTTTATAACCCCCGAATATCCCTTGTTTATCAATGGAATAATAACAAATTGTTCGTTCAAAAAACATACATCCAGCGCCTATTTCAAATCTAATTCGCATTGCGCCTATGCTTGAACGCTTCACCACTAGATTGACGTAAATTGAAACTTTTTTACTCCCTGCACAGCACAAATAGCTAAAAAAATAGGGATGGCACTCTCTGTTTACGATGGCTCCCTCTTATTTATCTCAATCATAAAGAGAAGATTTTTATGAATAATGCGCTCTATAAACGGAGGGTTTAGGAGGCCCTAACTGGAAAACCCATCGCTAAAATGTTAAAACTAGGGATAATTGTATGGTTAATCTATGGCAGTTTATGCCTGAGAAAGCAGCGAAATGACATCAACGAATATTGTCCGTATTGCAACACGTAAAAGCCCTTTAGCTCTGTGGCAAGCTTACTTTGTTAAAGAGAAGCTAGAGCAATTTCATCCAGGCTTACAAGTTGAGCTAGTTCCCATGGTCACTAAAGGCGATATCATTCTAGATACGCCACTCGCCAAAGTCGGCGGTAAAGGCCTATTTGTTAAAGAGCTGGAGCTTGCCCTGCTGGAAAAACGGGCCGATATTGCCGTTCACTCAATGAAAGATGTTCCCGTTGAATTCCCTGAGGGCCTAGGGCTGGTGACAATTTGTGAACGTGAAGATCCCCGCGATGCTTTCGTGTCTAATCAATATGATAGTCTTGATGCACTACCGGCGGGCAGTGTCGTTGGTACATCCAGCCTACGCCGCCAATGCCAATTAAGGGAACTACGTCCTGACCTTGTTATCCGTGACCTACGAGGTAATGTTGGTACGCGTCTCTCAAAGCTGGATAACGGGGAATATGATGCCATCATTTTGGCTGTCGCTGGGCTGAAACGGTTAGGTCTAGAAGCGCGAATTCGTACAGCATTAGCACCTGAGCAATCTCTGCCCGCAGTTGGGCAAGGTGCGGTGGGCATCGAATGCCGCCTAGATGATGAACGCACTCGCCAACTACTTGAAAAGCTTAATGATGATAATACTTCTGTCTGTGTGCTTGCTGAACGTGCAATGAACATGCGCCTTGAAGGCGGCTGCCAAGTGCCTATCGGTAGCTATGCAATTTGGCAAGATGGACAAATTTGGCTACGTGCACTAGTTGGCGCGCCTGATGGCAGTCAAGTTATCCGTGGGGAACGTTTAACCACACCAGAGCAAGCCACTCAAGCAGGTATCTCCCTCGCTGAGGAGCTGCTTGATAAAGGTGCACGTGAAATACTGGCGGAAGTTTACCAAGGAAATCCGCCAGCATGAAGGTATTAGTCACTCGGCCGGAGCCTGCTGGCTCTGAGCTTGTTGCTGCCATCAAAGCAAAAGGGGCAGAAGCATTCGCTTTGCCACTTATTCAGGTGGGGCCGGGGGCTGAATTAGACTTACTCGGATCACGTCTTCAACAGCTCACTCAAAATGATTTAGTTTTTCTTTTATCTAAAAATGCGGTCTGGTATGCAGATTTAACCCTTAAACAAGCGGGACGCAACTGGTCAGATAAGTTATCCTATTATGGGATCGGTCGTTCAACTGGTCAGTATTTTGAGGCGCTAACAAACAAAATGATCCGCTGGCCTGAGCATGGCGAAACCAGCGAAGCATTGCTAAGCCTTCCTGAATTACAGTTTCTTGAAGGGAAACGTGCGCTGCTCTTACGGGGCAATGGTGGTAGGGAACTCCTCGCCTCTACGTTACGGTCTAGGGGAGCGCAGGTGGAATATTGCGAATGTTATACAAGACACCCTGTTTTGTATGATAAAGCAGAGTTTAATCAACAATGGGTTAATAAGGGCATTACAGATATTGTTATCAGTAGTGGTCAAATGTTAGCCTTATTAAATGAATTGATCGCTGAAAATACAAAAGCATGGTGGTTTAATCGCCGTTTATTGGTTGTCAGCGAACGGATTGCAGACCAAGCTCGCCAAATTGGCTGGCAACAGGTCTGTGTGGCAAATAGCGCAGATAATAATGCTTTATTAGAAGCATTACTCTCAACCGACATGGGATGCTAATTTATGACGGAACACAATAAATCTACCGAAACGGTCAACAACGATACTGTCGCGGATACCCCAAACAACCGCCAAACTAAGCCGTCTTCGGAGCAAAAACGTTCTGGTCTCATCGGTAGTGCCATCGCTATCGCTATTATCATCGCTATCGGCGGTGGTATTTATTATTTTACTCAACAAAGTAATACACAACTCGCTAATGAAAATAGTGAGTTAAAAAAACAGTTGAGTGAATTAATTGAACAACAAAAAGCGGATAGGCAACGTTTAGATTCTCTGGTCGCTTCACAGTCAGCACTAAGCTCACAAGCTCGCGAGTATGAAGATCAACTAAACCGCCGTATGCAAGAGCTACAAGCGCACGTCAATGCATTATCCAGTTCAGACGTAAAAAGCTGGTTACTGGCGCAAGCTGACTTTATGGTCAAAATGGCAGGCAGAAAATTGTGGAATGATCACGACCCAGTTACTGCCGCCGTACTTTTGAAAAGCGCCGATTCCAGCCTTGCAGAGATGAATGATCCTAGCCTTTTGGATATTCGTAAAGCGATTAAAAATGATATTGCTAGCTTAGCGGCTATCAACCAAGTCGATTACGACGGTATTATTCTACGTTTGAACCAGTTAAGTAATGAAGTTGACAACTTGCGCCTAAACGATATCAATAGCGGTGATGCCAAAGTTGATGATGACGAACAGGTCTCCGGTGATATTGCCGACTGGAAACAGAACTTATCACGCAGTTGGAAAAGCTTTACCAGTGATTTTATTACTGTACGTGCTCGTGATGGCTCTGAAGCGCCACTACTTGCGCCAAATCAGGACATCTATTTACGTGAAAACATTCGTTCTCAATTACTCATTGCTGCACAAGCGGTTCCTCGCTATCAAGAAGAGACCTATAAGCAATCTTTAGAGCAAGTCTCTACTTGGGTACGTGCCTATTTTGATGTGAATGCACCGGCAACCAAAGCTTTCCTTGCTGAAGTTGATGAGTTACTTAATCAATCAATCGACACTGAAATGCCTGATACATTAGAAAGTCAGCCAAAACTTGAAAAAGTTATGCAGGCACGTGTTCGTAACCTACTTGCCCAATCAGAGGAAAGTGCAAAAGCGTCAGCAACCCCCGCAGTAAAGGAGGAAAAACAACCTTCTGAAACTGAGGCTAAACCCGAAAAATCAGAAAGTTCGGTCGTTACAGCACCAACTAATGAGCAGAAGGGGTAATTATGATTAAAGTATTCATCCTCTTTATTGTTCTGATCGCAGGCATTATCTTAGGGCCGCTATTAGCCGGTCACCAAGGCTATGTCTTCATCCGTACAGATAATTATGACATTACGACCAGTGTCACCAGTTTAGTTCTGTCTTTTATATTACTACAATTCGTATTGCTCTTTTTAGGTTGGTGCTATCGTCGTTTTATCAGCACAACCTCTCGGACTAAAGGCTGGGTGAGTGGTCGTAAGTACCATAAAGCGCACTCGCAAACCCAAAAAGCCCTCTTAAAGCTAGCTGAAGGGGATTTCGATCAAGTCGAAAAGTTGATGAGTAAGCATGCTGACTTCTCTCAACAGCCTGTTATCAACTACTTACTGGCTGCTGAAGCCGCGCAACAGCGTGGTGATGAATACCGAACTCACCAATATCTCAATAGAGCCGCAGAAGTGGCTGGCAGTGATCAACTGCCTGTAGATATCAGCCGTGTTCGTATTCAATTAGCGGAAGATGAGGTCTATGCGGCTCGAACTGGCATCGACAAACTTCTTGATCAAGCCCCAAGACACCCTGAGATTTTACGCCTTGCCGAGCAAGCCTATCTACGTTCTGGCGCTTATCAAGCACTGATTGAGCTACTGCCTGTCATGGCAAAAGTCCAGCTGCACAGTGAAGATGAGTTAGAAGCCTTAAAGCTCAAAGCTTATAAGGGGTTAATGAACCAGTGTATGGCAGAAAACGGTAGCGAAGGTCTTAAAGATTGGTGGAAAGCACAGCCGCGTAAAATTCGCCATGAAATCGCATTACAATCTTTCTTAGCTGAACATTTAATTGAATGTAATGACATGGAAAGCGCTGAGAAAATTATTATTGATGGCTTAAAGCAACAATATGATGAGCGCTTATTACTGTTAGCCCCAAGGCTACGTAGTGATAAACCAGAGCAACTGGAAAAAGTGTTAAAACAGTTGGTTAAACAATCTGGAGCAACGCCATTACTCAATAGCACAATGGGGCAAATCGCCTTGCAGCATGCGCAATGGGAACACGCGGAGTCTTATTTCAAAGCAGCATTAGCACAGCGTTTCGATGCACACGACGCCGCTTGGCTAGCCGATGCGCTAGATAAGCTACATAAAGCCGAAGAAGCTGCAAAAATTCGCCAAGAAGCGTTGCTACATTCACTGAAGAAAGATCGAAGTTAATAACCGTAGCAATAAATATTTATAATAAAAAAGCTCCGTTCATATGCGGAGCTTTTTATTTGTTATTATTCCTTCTAAAAAGAATCATAGTTAATTGAATATTTTTTATTAACCATCTTATGATTAATAGCCAACCTACTTATTAAACCCATCTAAAAAAGAACTTAACTGTGCATTATGAAATTAAAAGCGCACAAATAAAGCTGAAAAATAATTGATTTTCGCATAACATCAAACAAAGCAACTGTTGTTCTGTAATATATCATTTACATAGTGTATAAATAATACATTGCCTTTGATTTAACCGGACTCAGGATATCTACATGAATGTAATTAAAACTATTTGGTGCTGGATTATTGCAACCCCAAATCGACTGCAAATATTTTTTGATCTTTTACTTCTCATTTTGTCACCCTTTGTTTTTATCACGATTATCGGTTTCAATACCGTTGATTTAAACAAAGACATCTTCATCATTACATTCATTATTCTTTGCTATACCTACATTACTCGTTGGTTTAGCAAATGGTTCTGTAACAGAAAAAATTAATCTAATGTATGATGTGAACTGATTTCCTCAAGCAACAAAATACGGTTCAAGAGGGGATCAGTTTTGGCTGATGAGTTCGCATGCAAAAAAAAAACACCTGCCAACAATGACAGGTGTAAATATACAATCAGGTCTACAGACGGATGGTGCCTCACTCAACGTTTCGTCCATGGGTTGATGAGAAGAGGATGAGCTCTTGTTCATCTATATTGGACAATAGGCACCGATAATCGGCTTTGCATCATTCCTAGATTTATGAAGCATTGCTATCATAATGAGTGGAATGAGCATCTACATAATAAGTAATGCAGGATGCGTGCCAACTTTTCCAAAACAGAAATATGGCTATTTTTTATCCCGTTTTTTTAGCAAGCCTGCGAGATGACATCGTTTTTTTCAAATATCCACTATTTTAGCCAGCGATACTCGCTATCCATCATGACGACAGCCCGACTTCGCTGTCTCAATTCAGAGACACCAAATAACTATTAGTTATTTATTAATATAAATCATGATGTTATATGTCTCCATTTGGAGACAGCAAAATATAGCTTTGTATCTATTTTACGACATCAACTATTATCAATGAAAAATAACCAATAAAAGCAATTAATTAGAGATAGTTTATTCCCCCCAAATAGCACGTCCAGTCTGCATTTAAAAACAGTGAAAAACATAGGGAAGTAAACAACATTTCAGGTCGAGGGATAATGACCACACAACAATCAAGTGCGAAAGATTAGATAAGCTAGGAGAGGAAAAGGATTGATTCCGCCGATAATGGGTATGCGCTAAAAAGCAAAAACCCCGCTTATTCAAAGCGGGGTTTTCTAAATTTGGTCGGCGAGAGAGGATTCGAACCTCCGACCCACTGGTCCCAAACCAGTTGCGCTACCAAGCTGCGCTACTCGCCGATACTATTTGAATTTTCTTCACTCTTTTCGTGGTGCGAAAGGGGGGACTTGAACCCCCACGTCCTGAGGACACTAACACCTGAAGCTAGCGCGTCTACCAATTCCGCCACCCTCGCAATGTCACAAAAGAATGGGGTGGCTAATGGGACTCGAACCCACGACAACTGGAATCACAATCCAGGGCTCTACCAACTGAGCTATAGCCACCATAACTTCACTTTATTCAAAGTGTTGCTATTATACTACATACAACATTGTCTTGCCAACCGTAGCCGCACGCTAATTTAATGGCGCGCCCGACAGGATTCGAACCTGAGACCTCTGCCTCCGGAGGGCAGCGCTCTATCCAGCTGAGCTACGGGCGCTTAACGCCGTTGCGGGTGTGGATAGTACGGATTTAATCACTCCCTGTCTAGTCCTTTTTTCAATAAAAATATCGATTGCTTGCCTTTTGCTCGTTTTGTCGATAAAGAGAGCATTTTTCCTCTCTTTATCACGAAAATGTTAAATAAAAATATCATCAAGAGTGGATTGTACTATCGCCTTTACCACGATTGATGATCCGGAGCAAAAAGTACAGGATAGACACTACCGCTAAAAAGATAGCGCCAACAATTAACGATAACCGCGTCTCAGGGTTAATCGCCATCCCTACCAACACACAAACTAAAAACAGTAAGGTGGCATAGTTCACCCAAGGAAATAAAATGGATTTAAATGGGTGTTGAGCTAGCTTATCTTTGTTTTGCTGACGAAAGCGGAGCTGACTAGTCAAAATAACCAACCAAGGCACCATACCGGGTAGAACGCTCGCACTATAGACATAAACAAAGACTTTCTCTGAGTCAGGAATAATATAATTTAAACTTGAGCCGACTAATAGGCACAGTATCGTGAAGCCAACACAGCGCGCTGGCACGCCATTACGTGTGAGTTTCAATAATGAAGGTGGTAGTTGCTTGTTTTGAGCTAACGCATACAGCATTCGCCCTCCACTGTACATGCCACTATTACAACCGGACAACGCGGCAGTTAGTACGACAAAGTTAATGACAGCCGCCGCCGAAACAATACCAACTTTCGCAAAGGTCAGTACAAATGGGCTACCTTGTTGACCAACTTCAGTCCAAGGAAACAAAGTCACGACAATAAAAATGGCGCCGACATAAAAAATTAAAATACGCCATAGAATATTATTGATCGCCTTTTTCAACGTAACCTGTGGATTTTTAGCTTCACCGGCGGTGATCCCCACTAGCTCTACCCCTTGGTAAGAAGCGACAACAATACATAATGCAAACAGGAACCCTTTCCAACCCCCCGCAAAAAAACCGCCATGCTCTGTTAAATTACCAAGGCCTATTGGCTCAAAATGGTTACCGATCCCAAGGAATATTAGCCCTAAGCCGATTAAAATCATGACAACAATAGTTGTCACCTTTATCATCGCAAACCAAAATTCTAGCTCACCATACAACCTAACCGCCGCAAGGTTCGCTAAGGCCACCAAGATAACAGCGGTTAAGGCAAATACCCACTGAGGTGCATCGGGGAACCAATAGGAAGCATAAGAGCCGATGGCGGTGATCTCTGAGATACCCACAGCCACCCACATAAACCAGTAGCCCCACGCCGTTAAACATCCCCAAAATGGGCTTAAATATTTATAACCAAAGGCAGCAAAAGAGCCTGTCACAGGCTCTACAAACAACATTTCCCCCATTGAGCGCATAATAAAAAAGACAAAAATGCCTGCAATAATATAGGCTAACAATACTGAAGGACCTGCCCACTTTAAGGTGCTCGCTGATCCCATAAAAAGGCCAACACCGATTGTTCCACCTAGTGCAATCAGCTCAATATGACGTGCCTCTAAGCCTCGCTGTAGCCCTTGCTGTGAATTCTCCATAAATTCCCCTGTCGTAACAAAAAAGATAAATCATGGCTTATGAGTATTTATAGTAATAAGCACAATCAATATTCATAAAAAGACTGTTTTATCAGTCGAAAAAAATGACATATTTCAGTGTTTGAACCGAAAGCTCGTAACTTACATGTATTTTTGATGAATTATAGGAATAATTGAAGAAAGAGACCAGAAGTAACGTTTATGTTATTAAAGGGAGGTGAAAATTGACAAGATGGTGACATGTCACAGCGCAATAAAGGTAACTTACGCCGTGACATGCTATGCCAAACTACAGCTTGCCACCATAGTAGTAAGCTAAAAATTTCAACAATTTAAACTGTCTTTTAATGCGGGTCGGCTGAGATAATAAGCGATATAACCACTCTAACCCTAAATTTTGCCAGACTTTAGGGGCGCGTTTTACGTGCCCAGTAAAGACATCGTAAGTGCCACCAACGCCCATATAGAGTGCATCTGGGTAAACTTTTCGACAATCGCGCATTAAGATCTCTTGCTTGGGTGACCCCATCGCGACTGTTACAATTTTTGCACCGCTGGCTCGAATTCGCTCAAACAGAGCATCTCTATCCTCTGCCGTAAAATAGCCATTTTGTGAGCCAACAATATTCACATTCCACTGTGCTCGTAGCTTATTCTCTGTTTGCTCAAGGATCTCCGGCTTACCACCGACTAAAAAAACAGGCGTGCCTTCTTTCCCTGCGCGTTCCATTAACGCTTCCCAAAGATCAGCTCCCGCTACACGAGAGACTTGCGCTTGAGGGTATTTACGGCGAATAGCGCGCACAATACTGATACCATCTGCATAGAGATATTCCGCTTGCCCAAGCAACGTATTTAATGCCGCATCCTTTTCTGCTGTCATCACTTTTTCAGCATTGATAGCCACCAGCGTACCTGATTTTGTTTCACCGTCTGCAAATAGGTGATCCAGAAAATGCGTCATATCTTTGAAGCCCCATATTTGGTGGCCTCTGATACTATATTGTGGAATAGATTGCTGTTCCATAATGCTCCTTTAGCGGTCTCCGCGACGTTGGCTTCCTAAGTAAGAAGCTGTTTTTGCCCGAATAAGCCCCGCACTTTCAAATAACCAGTACAGTAATTTCGCCAGAATCAAACAAAGTCCGAAAATGAGGCAGAAAAAGACTACGCGTGACACGAAGGAGTCGACCCCTTCACGTGCTAACACAATGATGTTAAAAATAGCCCCAAAGCAAAAAGCTTGCATAATGGCGGCTTTATAGCGATTTGACTCTTTTAGGCTCATGCCGTAGATCCAGTCAAACCATTTAATGATTAACCCAACCACAATCGCGCCGAGTAGGATAAATGGCACGCCCCCCATCACCACTAATGAACCAATCAATGTAGGCGAAATTGCCAATCCAGAGTGGTTATTGAGCACTTCCCAAGTAAAGTAGTTTGCTGAGTTCAGTACCGTGTCAGGTCGCTCAGGCCATAACCACGATGGAATGAAGACATAAAAATCACGCACAATAGGCGCCAAACCTTGGAATTCTATCTTGTCATAGTGACTCAACAATAGAGCAAGGTTTTCCCATGGTGAGAAGGTATCTCGGGTCAGATATAAGAAGGTATAAAACGCCTCTGCACCACTCACATCTAGGCCATAGCGTTTTAACGCTAGCCAGAACATACCAATAATACTCGCGACACCTGCCGCCACTAGCATCCAAAGTGTGATCCACCTTCTGACGATACCAATAAACAAAAATAGGGCGAATGCAATAATGATATTGGCTCGCGTTCCGCCAACAATCACATACGTCAGAAAACCGAATGCAACGGTACTGACGAGAAAGAAAAGCCAGCGTTTTTGTGATGGCCGCAAGAAGTACACAATCAACATTGCAGGGATAAAGAAGTAGAAAAAGCGCTTTAGCGCGACCCCTGAAACCTGACTGGAGAATATTTGGCTATACGATTTAAGTTTGAACAGTAAAAAACCATTCTGTAAGAAAAAGATCCCTACTGTCACCACCGCAACCGCAATCAACAATAAGCAGGTTAGGTTCGTTTCCACTTTATTCATGGTGAAGAGCGGTCGCTTAGCAGTGGTCGCACTTTTGGTTAGGCGTGTTTTATAAGCAACATAATAAATAGCATAAAAACTGGTTGCCGCCAGTTGAGCGTAGAGCAAGTACTCAGCCGGAACGACTGCCACATCAAATTGGAAAACCAAAGCACAAGTCAGCGGAAAACCAAAATAAAATGTCAGTAAATACAACAGCGAAAAGAAAATATTAAAATTAAAACGTACACGTCGAAACTCTGTGTAGAGCAGTGTTCCGATAAAGATAATGGAGATTAGATAGACAAGCGATAAGCCCCCTAACTCGGCTAAGGTCATGCCTGCTCCTCCGCAACACCTAAAATCGTTTTCCAACCATCCGTAAAGTTAGGGGCAAAAAAATCGATATGTTGTTTATCCAGCAACGTCATTTGCCGCTGAGCCTCATCAACAAGACCTAACGATAGCTCATCGCCATAGAAAAAGACGGGCACATTCTGTGCCGTTAAATCCTGCCAAAAGGTATTTTGTCGGCTGATCACAAACGGGATACCAAACTGGATCAACAGGCACAGCGTTCCCACCCCTTGCTGGCGATTAAAGATAAAATAGCCTAAATCACATGTCCTCAATAAATCGAGGTAATCCGCAAACGCCATCCGCTCTTTTAAGATACTGACTTGGTCTGCCTTAAATAGCGTTTGAGCCGCCTTCTCGACCTGTTGGATATAAGCTTGGTTATTATCCGGATAACCCATCGGTACGATGACCTTAACTTGCTCACCAAATTGCTGTTTAATCGCGCTCAGAGCCTCTATATGACGATTTGATTGATCACCTGAGTTACCTAATAGGATTGTCAATGTCTCGCCCTGACGCGCTGGACGCTCATTTAACGTCAGAGCAGGATCCATTCGTGTTGGGAAGTATAAAATTGAGGCCGGTACTTTTGGGTTAGATTGCTGGAAATAACATAAATCACCGCGGGTCGCACAAACGTGCCCCACTTTTTTTTGCGCCAAACGACGCAATACATAAAAAAGCTTAAACTTTAATGATTTTGACTCTTCATACAGGTCTGCACCCCAAATATGCCACCAAAACTGGTGAGATTTAATTTTACCAAATAGGAGGGCTAACCAAATCGGCGCGTTAAACTGACCATGAAAGAAAAAACGTTCTCGGCGATCTGCCATTGCACGTTGGATCACCGCATTCGCTATCGCTTTTTTACTTTCAAAAACATCGATATTCAGCTTTGGATATGCAGCCGCAAGCTGAGTATCGCGACTAACCACCATAAAATGGGGTTTTTGTGACGCTGTATTTTCCTTACAGATCACGTCATTAAAAAACGTCAACACCGTTTGATTATGGTGAGGGAGTTCAGATCCCAGTACATGTATTAAGGTTGTCATACTCGCCTACGGTAAATCAAAAATACGCAACAACAGAGGAGAAAATACACGATATATGTCGCCATATAGGCTTGTGTTGCCCCTACAGCCCCGTGCATAGGTATCAGCCAATGGGAAAAGCCCATTAAGAGAATAAACTGGCTCACCTCAGTTAAAATATAAAAACGCAATGCCGCCTTCGCAATCACAAGATAACCAAAGACATATGCACCGACTTTCAGCACATCGCCCACTAATTGCCATGCGAATAAGTCTCGCATTCCATTAAATTTTTCAGAAAACAGCAACCAAATCGCAAAGTCACGTAATAGCCACACCATAAAACTGGCTACGGCGACAGCAGGTAACACAAATTTTAACGTCTTAAGGATCTCAGCAGAAATTTCATTTTTATGTTGTAGCCGAGAGAGTGTAGGCAGCAAATACACAGAAAATGTCGCGGTAATAAACTGCAAGTAAGCATCTGAAATTGTGCTAACCCCTGTCCATAAGCCTACATCATCCCAACTATATTGTGCTGCGAGCAAATTCCGCATCATGATATAGGCAACGGGCAAAGTCACCGACGTAATTAACGCCATAATGGTAAATTTGCCTAGGTTAGTCGCCACGGCTTTATCCCAAGCAGGCTTTAACATCGATAATGCAAACCGCTTACGGCGAATCATCATCAAGGCAGCAGGTAAAACCACTAATGCAGGAACCAATGCCAAGCCAGCTAAAGCGCCATCATAACCACCTAATGTGTAGCATAAATAATAGGCAACTACACCAATTATACTCCCAAAGATAATCGATTGAGCATTACCCGATGCGTCTCGATAACCTTTAAGGATCGCCAAGAAGTAGTTAGCGTAAGCAATGCCCATCTGAATAAAGGCAACCGCCTGAATAACAGATTGATAGTCCTTGCTGTCGAATAGCCCTTCACTTATTGGGCCACTAAAAAACAGGAATATCAGCGCTAATAGTGTCGAAAAACCAAGAATAAGTGTTGATGATGTCCCTAATACCGCACGTAACTTTTCAGGGTCTTGATGGTGTTCTGCGACATATTTAGTCACACCATTAAAAATACCCGCTCCCGATAAAACACCCAACACTGTGATTAACTGGCGGAAGTTCCCCGCCAGACCAACCCCACTCGGGCCAAACGTGACTGCTAATAATTTGACGATAAGTAGGCCTGCCCCGATTTTTATCAGGGTAGACCCAGCAGTCCAAACTGAAGCTTTGGCTAACGACATTAGGCAAAAAACGCCTTAATTTTTGCAATTACCGTTTGTTGTTCATCATCTGTCATATTGTAGAACATAGGCAGACGCACTAAACGGTCACTTTCACTGGTCGTATAACGGTCTTCACCGTGGAAACGTCCAAATTCTTCCCCAGCAGGGCTAGTATGCAACGCAACATAGTGGAACACCGTTAAAACGCCATTTGATTTCATGTATTCATTAAAAGCAGTACGCTCTTCAACATCTTTTAGCTTGATGTAGAACATATGGGCGTTATGCACTAACCCTTCGGGCACGATAGGTAATGCAAGTTTACCTTCCTGCGCTAATGGTGATAACGCCTCATAGTAGCGTTGCCATAGTAACAATCGGCGATCATTGATTTTTTCAGCTTCTTCAAGCTGAGCCCACAAATAAGCCGCTTGTAAATCTGACAAGAGATAGCTGGAACCAATATCACGCCAAGTGTACTTATCTACCTGACCACGGAAAAACTGACTGCGGTTAGTTCCTTTTTCACGGATCACTTCGGCACGGTTAATCAACGACTTATCATTGACCAGTGTTGCCCCGCCTTCACCACCTGACGAGTAGTTTTTCGTTTCGTGGAAACTATAGCAGCCGATATGACCAATAGTACCTAATGCTCGGCCTTTGTATGTCGACATAACACCTTGTGCCGCATCTTCAATCACAAATAGGTTATGTTTTTTCGCGATAGCCATGATGGTATCCATTTCGCAAGCGACGCCCGCATAATGGACTGGAACGATAGCACGAGTACGTTCGGTGATTGCAGCTTCAATTTTTGTTTCATCCATGTTCATGGTGTCTGGACGTACATCCACGAAAACAATGGTAGCCCCTCTTAATACAAACGCATTTGAGGTAGAAACGAAGGTAAAGCTTGGCATGATCACTTCATCACCAGGCTTGATGTTAATTAGGATCGCCGCCATCTCTAACGAAGCGGTACAAGAAGGTGTTAACTGGACTTTAGGGCAATCAAAGCGCTTTTCCATCCACTCTTCACAACGTTTTGTAAAACCACCATCACCACATAGCTTGCCGCTTTCCATGGCTTGCTTCATATACGTTAATTCAGTTCCTACAACGGGTGGTTTATTAAATGGAATCATGTTGTCCCCTATATAACCAATAAGCAGTGCTAGCAACCGAAGCACCACTACGTGAATAAAGATTTAATGCCGCAATGTTGCTGATTTGGGTAGCCACATTTAACTGTCTTTTTTCGTGTTGCTCACACCAGACAACGGCTGCGGACATCAATTTACGGCCAATTCCTCGCCCAGTAGCGCTAGGCATAACAGCGAGTAGGCCGATACGCGCTATGTCATCATCAAGGTGTCTCAAACTCACAAAGCCTAAGATATCCCCCGACGCGTCTTTTACTAATAAACAAGTATGGTCAAATGTGCCTAAAACCGCTTTTTCTATCCATAGTGCATAAAAACGCCCACTGTCGCCTTCACGATACCAAGGAGACCGAAAACGGCTTTGGCTAAACACTTGTGCCGCCGCATGGCGTAATACAGGAATATCTTCCGCAACAGCGGGTTCAACCCGATCTGTTGCCACTAATCGACTTTTTAAATAAGCATTTTCTGTGCCAATAGTCAGCGCAAAATCAATTTCACCTTCGACGAGAGAGAAACCAAGCTGCATTAGCCCATCTAAACGCTCAGTATCACTAGCAAGTATCTTGGCTTGAGTAATAGCATAACCGTCTAATTGGCTTGCAAGAACCGTCTCAGCGTGTGGCGCTGCGAAATCTAATTTCGCCGTAGGGAGTCCGAAAAAATCAGACTCCCATTGTAGACAATCAATACTGGCGCGGACGGACACGGAGGAGATCCTCTAAATATTGGCCATAACCCGTTTTACTCAGTTGTTTTGCCGATGCCTGAACTTGCTCATCAGACAACCAACCATTACGCCATGCAATTTCTTCTAAACAAGCAACTTTGAAACCTTGACGTTTTTCAACCGTTTGTACAAAAGTACCCGCTTCAATTAAGCTATCGTGAGTGCCCGTATCTAGCCATGCAAAGCCACGCCCCAACAGTTCGACGTTTAGCTCACCTTTGTCCAAATACATTTGGTTGATAGAGGTAATTTCCAGCTCCCCTCGCTCTGAAGGTTTCACCTGCTTAGCGAAATCAACGACCTGATTATCGTAGAAATAAAGTCCCGTCACCGCCCAGTTAGAAAGCGGCTTTTTCGGTTTTTCTTCGATGGATAACACTTTGAAGTCATCATCAAACTCCACCACACCAAAACGCTCTGGATCCATGACTTGATAACCAAATACTGTGGCACCTTGTGTTCTTGCCGCAACGGATTTCAGTTTTGGACTAAATGAATGACCAAAGAAGATGTTGTCACCTAGCACCAAGCAGCATGCATCACCATTGATAAACTCTTCACCAATAATAAACGCTTGAGCAAGGCCATCCGGTGAAGGCTGCTCGGCATAACTCAGCTGAATGCCAAACTCATGTCCATCACCAAGTAAGCGTTTAAACATGGGCAGATCATCCGGAGTAGAAATAATCAATATCTCCCGGATCCCTGCCAACATCAGTACTGACAATGGATAATAGATCATCGGTTTATCATAGATAGGTAATAACTGTTTCGAGATGCCCCGTGTAATCGGATGCAAACGCGTTCCCGAACCACCAGCCAATATAATCCCTTTCATGATCCCCCCTTAAGCGCCTAAACCAAGGCGTTCTCCTGCATAAGAACCATCTTGCACACGACGCCACCAAGTTTCGTTATTCAGATACCACTGCACTGTCTTACGGATCCCTGATTCGAATGTTTCTTGAGGCGTCCAACCTAATTCACGTGCGATTTTATCGGCATCAATGGCATAGCGCATGTCATGACCCGGCCTATCCGTCACATAAGTGATAAGGTCACGGTAATGTGCAACCCCTTCTGGCTTCTGCGGATGAAGTTCTTCAAGTAGCTCACAAATAGTCTCGACCACATCAATATTACGACGTTCATTGTGACCACCAATGTTATAAGTGGTACCCGGCTGTGCTGTCGTTGCCACCAAATATAAGGCGCGAGCATGGTCTTCAACAAATAACCAATCGCGGATCTGCTCACCTTTGCCATAAACAGGTAATGGCTTACCTGCTAACGCATTGATGATAATCAGTGGGATCAGTTTTTCTGGAAAATGGTATGGCCCATAATTATTTGAGCAATTGGTGATCATGGTTGGCAGGCCATAAGTACGCTGCCAAGCCCGCACTAAATGGTCACTCGATGCTTTAGAAGCCGAATAAGGGCTGCTTGGCGCATAAGGCGTGGTTTCAGTAAAGAAACCGTCCGGCCCTTCCAAATCGCCATACACTTCGTCAGTTGAGATGTGATGGAAACGGAATTGCGCTTTTTTCGCGGCATCTAAGCCCATCCAGTAATGACGAGCCGCCTCTAATAGCGTGTATGTACCGACAATATTGGTTTCAATAAAGGCGGCAGGGCCATCAATAGAGCGGTCAACATGGCTTTCTGCGGCTAAATGCATCACGGCATCGGGTTGATATTTCGCAAAAACGCGGTCTAACTCAGCGCGATGGCAAATATTCACTTGCTCAAACGCATAGCGGTCGCTATTTGACACCTCACTGAGTGACTCTAAATTGCCCGCATAAGTTAAGCAGTCTACGACAACCGCACTGTCGTTAGTATTTTCAATGATATGACGAACAACCGCAGAGCCGATAAAACCGGCTCCACCTGTGATTAGTATGCGTTTCAACGCCAAACTCCTTTGGTATCCACAACCCATTTTTGCTGAATCAATGAACCTTGAATGGCTTTAAATTGGTTATGATCCACCAGCATTAAAATCACATCAGCATTGGTGATTGCATCTTCAATCGATGCCAGCTCTACAATGCCTTTTAGTGCCGTTGGCAATTCATGGATATGTGGCTCAACCGCATACGTTTTACCTTTATTCCAGCTCGCCACCATTTTCGTGATATGCATCGCTGGGCTTTCACGCAAATCGTCAATATTGGGTTTAAATGATAGACCAAAGCAGGCAATAGTCACTTCGCTCGCCTTTTTACCTGTTTCAGCTAAACAATCTGCCACCGCAGCTTTGACCTGATCAACAACCCAAATTGGTTTGCCATCATTGACTAAACGCGCGGTGTGGATCAAACGAGACTGTTGTGGGTTTTGTGCCACAATGAACCATGGGTCAACGGCAATACAGTGTCCACCAACACCTGGGCCCGGCTGTAGAATATTGACGCGAGGGTGACGATTCGCCAAACGGATCAGTTCCCACACATTGATATCTTGTTCTGCACAAATCAGTGAGAGTTCGTTTGCAAATGCGATGTTCACATCTCGGAAGCTGTTTTCTGTCAGCTTACACATCTCGGCGGTTCTTGCATTCGTGATAACACATTCGCCTTCAAGGAAAATGTTATACAGCTCGCTCGCACGTAATGATGATTTTGGCGTCATACCACCAACAACACGGTCATTTTTAATCAATTCAACCATGACTTGACCCGGTAAGACACGCTCAGGGCAATAAGCCACATCAATATCCGCCGCTTCCCCTGCTTGGTGAGGGAAAGTGAGATCAGGACGCGCTTGAGCCATCCATTCAGACATCTGTTCAGTCGTGCCAACAGGAGAAGTAGACTCTAAAATGACTAAATCCCCTTTTTTCAATACCGGAGCGATAGACTCTGCGGCTGCTCTTACATAAGTAAGATCAGGTTCATGTTCACCTTTAAATGGGGTTGGCACTGCTATCAAATAGGCATCGGCAGGCTGTGGTTTAGTAAAAGCTTTCAGATGACCTGCTTCAACCGCGCTTTTTACGACGAGGTCAAGCTCTGGCTCGACAATATGGATTTTCCCCTGATTAATGGTATCAACCGCATGCTGGTTGACATCAACGCCAATCACTTGCTTTTTGCGTGACGCAAAAGCGGCTGCTGTTGGCAAACCAATATAACCAAGGCCGATAACAGAAATAGTTTCAAAACTCATAATTTCACCTGATTGCTTTTTAGTGCTTCAAGAATACGCTGACAAGCATGACCATCCCCATAGGGGTTATGCGCGCGGCTCATTGCATGATATTCCGCTTCATCTGTCAGTAACCGGTTAACTTCTGCAACAATTTTTTGTGTATCTGTACCCACAAGACGCACTGTTCCAGCTTCAACAGCTTCAGGACGTTCTGTGGTATCTCTCATAACTAAAACAGGTTTGCCTAGTGATGGCGCCTCTTCTTGGATCCCGCCAGAATCGGTCAAGATCAGGTAGGCATGGTTCATCAAATAGACAAAGGGTAAATACTCCTGAGGAGTAATCAGAATAATATTATCAATGCCATGTAAAATACGTTTTACGGGTTCACTGACATTCGGGTTTAAATGCACAGGGTAAACCACCTGAACATCAGGATGGCTTTGTGCAATTTCAGCCAAGGCATGACAAATACGTTCAAATCCACCACCAAAGCTTTCACGGCGATGGCCTGTGACTAAAATCATTTTCTTATTGGGATCAATAAACGGGTAATTCGCCGCCAATTTATCAGCCATGTGCTGGTCGCTCATCACTTTGTCGCGAACCCACAGCAAAGCATCAATCACACTATTTCCCGTCACAAAAATATGATTGTCGGGAATAGACTCTTTTAGTAAGTTTTGACGCGAATTTTCAGTTGGCGCGAAATGGTACATTGCAAGGTGCCCCGCAATCTTACGATTCGCTTCCTCTGGCCATGGTGAGTAGAGGTTACCTGTACGTAAGCCTGCCTCCACATGGCCAACAGGAATACGGTGGTAGAAAGCCGCTAAGCTCGTTGCCATTGTCGTCGCAGTATCCCCATGCACTAACACCACATCAGGTTGGAAATCGGCAAATACGTTTTTCAACCCTTCAAGAATACGACACGTAATATCGGTTAAATCTTGCCCTGGCTTCATAATATTGAGATCGTAATCGGGAGTAATCTCAAATAGCTTCAGTACCTGATCGAGCATTTCTCGGTGCTGGGCCGTCACACAGACTTTGGCTTCAAAAGCCGCATCCTTAGCAAGTGCATGAACCAACGGTGCCATCTTAATGGCTTCTGGTCGAGTGCCGAATACAGTCAATACTTTCACAGTGACTCTCTTATATTTATCTAATGCAGTTAGCTGCTTTTATTTATAATGACATTACACAGTGGCTGACATCATCGACAGCCACCTATTCAAAATCAGGACGGGCGACGGCGTGCAAGTACCACACCAGCACCAACCAATGCACCGATAGCTCCCCATAGAACCATCATAAAGGCTCTACGTGGGCTGTCACGTTTGACGGGGTCTTCAGGTGTTCTCAAATAGCGATAAGCCTGAAAACTGTCTTGGAGAGTGGGACCAACACTCAGTGTAGATAACATTGCGATGTTTTGGTCATAATCAGTGTCGTGATCAGGGCCTGTCGCTTTTAATGTTTCAATCTGAGCTTCAAGTAATGGAACCCCTAATAGGAACATTTTAGAATCAGGAATTTCATCAACTGGTGCCGAGCTTTGATTACGCGAAATTCCCTGCTTTTGCGCAACTTTCAATGCTTGTTCGAGTAAATTTAAGCGTCTTTCATAAGCAGCTTGAGCAACCATATCTTCGCGTTTCACTAACGCTTTCATTGATTGCATTTTCGTTGCCCACGTTCCCTTAATTTCATCATTCAAGTTGGCTGTTGCACGTTGGTTAGCAAACTGTATGTACTCACGTAAAAGCTGATTAGCATCCGTGGACGTTTCCGCAATCAACTTAATGCTATCAGTGAGATTTTTTAGATTATCCGCGGGCGTGAATTCAATATTGTTAATCAATTCATCCAATAACGCCGCATCTGCTTTAGGGTCATTCTCTAAACGCTGCTTATAATAATCCGTCGTTAACCAAAACTGACGACGGGTATCATAAGAACCCACTTGCTTAATAAACTCTTGGTAAGCCTCATTCGCAATCGTTGGCAATTGCCCTTCTTGACCCGTCGAGTTAATACGGGAATCCAGGTTTCGTAAAAACTGTTGTTGCGAATAATAACTACCCAAATTGTTCACGGTTGGCAGGTCTGTGATCGCGGTTGAACTCCATTTTTGCTGCATAAAATAGGATGCACCCAACGCAATAGCGGCGAAAATCACCGCAAATGCCACGATCCAAATTTTACCTTGCCACAAAGAGCGGCATAAACCACGGATATCCAATTCCGGTTCTATCGGCGGCTGATACTGATTAGGTTGCGTTTCTGAGTTTTTCACTGCACAGAACCTCTATTATTTCCGTTTGTCGTTACCGTACTGCACCACCTCTACGCATACGACGTCTGACGCGCTTAATAAAACGAGCTACTTTCCATGCCCGTTTGATGCAGTAACCATACATAAAGAATACAAGCAAAAACAATGCCAACATGACCCATTCAGGCACAAATGTTAAGCGTTCACCAATAATTCCTATACATGCCAAAATGGCTGCTGCCAGTGTAATCAGAACAAAAGCCCCTCTTGGGCTAAAACCTGAACGCATAATCAAGTGATGAATGTGCTGACGGTCAGGTGAAAATGGACTCATACCTTTACGGATACGACGGTACATAATCGCCACCATATCCATCAATGGGATCGCAATAATCCATAATGCTGTCACAGGGTTGATTGGACGCCCTGCTTCCTGAGTTGATTCGACTAGGATCCAAATAATTGTAAAACCAATCAGTGTGCTTCCCGCATCACCCATAAAGACTTTAAAACGACGACCTAGTACACCTAAATTTAGGAAGATATAAGGAAGGATAGCTGCAATAAAGGCAAAACACCAAAATGCTAATCCATAATTGCCATTTTGATATAACAAAAAGCCTAATGCACCGAAAGAGACACAAGATAGCCCACCGAGTAACCCATCAATACCATCAACCATGTTGAACGCATTAATAGCTGCCCAAACAGCAAACAGTGTCACGATATAACCAAATGGCCCAAGCACTAACTCCCATGGCCCAAACGCATGACCTAATGACTCTAGTTTTAAGTCAGCCACGGTCATCATGACGACAGCGACTACGGCTTGTACACCTGCTCTTAACTTAACACTGATATCAAACCGGTCATCTAACGCACCAATCAATACCAATAAGCCTGCACAGATTAAATATAACCATTTATGGGGTATATATTCTTCTGTAATAACAAACGCGAAGCAGATACCAAAAAAGACCGTTATCCCCCCAACTAAAGGGACCAGACCTACGTGTTTTTTTCTGAAGTTAGGTTTATCAACCAGCCCGATCTTCGTTGCCACAACTCGAGCGATAAAAATAAACACTAACGTGAACAAAAAAACGTAAAAAAGACTAGCAATAAATTGTGCGGTGTCCACGAGTCAACTCTCTTATTTTTTTATCTAACCAACCTAAAACCACAATGCCTTAGCTTATATTGCCTCAATAACAGGCAGCTAAGGTATTATCATCTCAAAAGAGATAAGTTCCATAAGACGAGTCTTCAATAACTATCACAATAACCCTATAAAGGCTTACCTAGTTGTTATTAGTGTAGCTTTTGTTCAATCATGTCTTATTAACGGATTTTATACTTAATGAAAGCAAGATGCATGCCATAAAGAACAATGCTTCTCTATGATTATAATTTTAGGCTGTTTTTCGTTTAATAAATGAACCTTTCCCAACCAGTCAGAAAATGCCATTACGTAAATGATATCGTCATTAAATAAATACATGAAATACATGTATTAACTTAAAACAGTCAAACTTTGAATAAAACAATAAATCTATTTCATCCAACAAATTGATTTTCCATTTTGTAGCGACAAAAATCCAATATAAAAAGTACTATTTTTTATATAATTACTATTCTATTACCGTGAATGGCATCTCAATATTATAAATTGTTATCATCCAATGGTGAGTAAGTTGAATTTATATAAAAACATAACTTAAATTTAATTTACATAACAAATAAATAACAGAGCTATATAATAAGAAATAATTTCGATATTCATCAGAAAAATCAGTAAAAAAAATAAAAAAGCGCTGTCAAAAATTGACAGCGCTTTTTAAATTTAACAATTAGGAAGTTAGCAATTATGCTCTTTTCATAAAATCGAAAAATTCTTCGTTCGTTTTCGTCATTGCTAATTTACTAATGAGGAATTCCATTGCATCGATCTCACCCATAGGATGAATGATCTTACGTAAAATCCACATTTTTTGTAATTCATCTTGTGAAGTTAACAGCTCTTCTTTACGTGTACCTGAACGGTTATAGTCAATCGCAGGGAAAACACGTTTTTCAGCGATCTTACGAGACAGGTGTAGTTCCATGTTACCTGTACCTTTAAACTCTTCGTAAATCACTTCGTCCATTTTGGAGCCCGTGTCGACGAGCGCTGTTGCAATAATGGTTAAACTACCACCTTCTTCAACGTTACGTGCTGCACCAAAGAAACGCTTCGGACGGTGTAACGCATTCGCATCCACACCACCTGTTAAGACTTTACCTGATGAAGGAACAACAGTGTTATACGCTCGCGCAAGACGAGTAATAGAATCAAGTAAAATGATAACGTCTTTTTTATGTTCAACTAAGCGTTTAGCTTTTTCAATCACCATTTCGGCGACTTGAACGTGACGTGCTGCTGGCTCATCAAACGTTGAAGCGATTACTTCACCTTTAACTAGGCGTTGCATTTCGGTAACTTCTTCTGGACGCTCATCAATAAGCAGAACCATCAAAACACAATCAGGGTAGTTATGTGCAATGTTAGCCGCGATATTTTGCAGCAACATGGTTTTACCTGCTTTTGGTGGAGCAACGATCAAACCACGTTGCCCACGGCCGATAGGCGCAGCTAAATCCAAAACACGCGCGGTTAAATCTTCTGTAGAACCGTTTCCACGTTCCATACGAAGACGATTGTTAGCATGTAATGGGGTTAAGTTTTCAAAGAGAATTTTGCTGCGGGCATTTTCAGGTTTATCAAAGTTAACTTCATTAACTTTCAATAGGGCAAAATAGCGTTCACCTTCTTTAGGAGGACGGATTTTTCCTGAAATTGTATCGCCTGTGCGAAGGTTGAAGCGGCGAATTTGGCTGGGAGAAACGTAGATATCATCGGGGCCTGCGAGGTAGGAACTGTCTGCTGAACGGAGGAAACCAAATCCATCCTGCAATATTTCCAGAACGCCATCGCCGAAGATATCCTCCCCGCTTTTAGCATGCTGCTTCAAAATCGAGAAGATAATATCCTGCTTTCTCATACGGGCTAAGTTTTCTAGCCCCATGTTTTCGCCTAATGTAATCAATTCTGATACTGGCGTATTTTTTAATTCGGTAAGATTCATAATGGTGGGTTCTTTAACTCGGGGTAATTCTCGAACTATGAACGTAAATTGACGACAACTATATATAAGCTATATAAGTGCCAGTTTAACTTTATAACGCCCTGTTGATAGTTACAAACATCAACGGCTCAACAACGCGTAAAAATTCTTGCGCTTGTTATTGCTAAGACTGCGCTAACATATCGCGGCGATTCATCGGAATGATGTGCGGCTTATTATTAGAAACACAAACAATATTAGCAATAGTTTTTTGTGCATTTAAGGCAACATCTATCCCAATATCGCAAATTTACAGCTTTCAAAGCACTAAAACGCAAAACTCATGCCCTGAAACCCATCCCTAACTAGAACGCCTTCATACGGCTAATCCATATCTATCTTGAATTGATATTGTCAATTTACCACGAATGAAATGATTGAATGCGGCTAGCGCGACAACTCAATTTTCAAATTGATAATTCCAGAAATCAACACATTATCAGCCCTAGATCACAATATATGAACCACAACTGAACTGACAAACCAGATATTTATGATAAGAGCAACGGATTATAAAGTAATTCTTTCGGGTGCAATATGGGGATTGCCGATAACTTACCATGCTTCATTGAGGACGTCTAGCGGTGCGCCCTATAAAATAGATGTACCGCTAAACGTTTTACCTTAAACAACAACTATAACTTACAGATTTTCGTCCAAAAATTCTTTTAACTGAATTTTAGAGAAGATGCCCACTTTTGTTGCTACGACATTGCCATTTTTGAATAATAGGAGCGTAGGGATACCACGGATACCATATTTTGGTGCAGTAGCTGGGTTATCATCAATATTCAGTTTTGCGATGGTCAGTTTGCCTGTATATTCTTCAACAACTTCATCAAGAATAGGCGCAATCATTTTACAAGGACCACACCATGCAGCCCAGAAATCGACGAGAACAGGTGACGAGGCGTTTAAGACTTCGCTCTCAAAGCTTGCATCAGTTATATGAATAATTTTGTCGCTCATGTTGTACTCCAATGGATCATTTTTGCAGTCTTAGTGTAACATTAATTGGCAGCAGTATGCTTTATTTCAAAAGATACACTTTCGTAAACCAACCGTTAACTGATATTCTACCACACTATGAGTAAAGCACACTTGACAGAAAAGAAGTTTTCCGACTTCGCCTTACACCCCAAAGTCATTGAGGCCCTAAATAAAAAAGGCTTCAATTTTTGCACGCCTATACAGGCGTCTACCCTGCCTTTCACTGTCGAAGGCAAAGATGTTGCGGGGCAAGCGCAAACAGGAACGGGTAAAACGTTAGCATTTTTAACGTCTACATTTCATTATTTACTAACTCACCCTTCGATTGAGGGTAAAAAAGTCAATCAGCCCCGAGCGCTGATTATGGCACCCACCCGTGAACTGGCAGTGCAAATCTACTCAGATGCAAAAGAGCTTGCTGAGTATACGGGTCTAAAAATGGGGCTAGCCTATGGCGGTGATGGCTATGATGAGCAATTAAAGGTGCTACAAAATGGTGTTGATATTCTTATCGGCACAACGGGACGTTTAATTGACTATGCAAAACAAGGTCATATTGACTTAAATGCCGTACAAGTGGTTGTTCTAGATGAAGCTGATCGCATGTACGATCTGGGCTTTATTAAAGATATTCGTTGGTTATTCCGTCGCATGCCTGCGGTAACCGAAAGGTTAAACCTACTCTTTTCAGCTACGCTCTCTTACCGTGTCAGAGAACTTGCTTTTGAACAGATGAATAGCCCTGAATATATTGAAGTCGAGCCGTTACAAAAAACGGGTCACCGTATTAAAGAAGAGCTGTTTTATCCTTCAAATGAAGAGAAAATGCGCTTATTGCAAACGTTGCTTGAAGAAGAGTGGCCAGAGCGTTGTATTATTTTTGCCAATACCAAACATCGTTGCGATGAGATTTGGGCACACCTTGCGGCTGACGGTCATCGTGTAGGGCTACTCACCGGAGATGTTGCTCAGAAGAAACGACTGCGTATTTTAGAAGAGTTTACTCAAGGTAATCTCGATATTTTAGTTGCGACCGATGTCGCTGCTCGCGGGTTACATATTCCTTCTGTTACCCATGTCTTTAACTATGACTTACCTGATGATTGTGAAGACTATGTACACCGCATTGGTCGTACTGGTCGTGCAGGTGAAAGTGGTCATTCAATCAGCCTTGCTTGTGAAGAGTACGCTTTGAATCTACCCGCTATCGAAGAGTACATTCAACATTCGATTCCAGTGAGTAAGTACAACAGCGAAGCGTTATTAACTGACCTTCCTGCTCCGAAACGCCGCCATCGTCCGCGTCCAGGAGGGCCTCGTCGCAATTCAAATTCGCCACGTCGCCATAATGGCCCACGTAACAACCATAAACGTTCAGGCTGAGTAATAACGATATGCTGAAATCTTCTTCTCTCTATGCAGCAATTGATTTAGGTTCGAACAGTTTTCATATGCTGATCGTTCGTGAAGTTGCAGGCAGTATTCAAATTATTTCGAGAGTAAAACGCAAAGTGCGCCTAGCCGCTGGTTTAGATGGCAATAATATGCTGTCAGAACAAGCTATGGAGCGCGGTTGGCAATGTTTGAGGCTCTTTTCAGAGCACTTACAAGATATCCCTAGCGCTCAAATCCGTGTCGTCGCGACTGCAACATTGCGGCTGGCTAAAAATGCCGATGTTTTTGTGCAAAAAGCCAGTGAAATTCTAGGTAATACCGTCAAAGTTATTCAAGGAGAAGAAGAGGCGCGCTTAATTTACCAAGGCGTTGCTCACACAACCGGAGGCCCCGATCAGCGTTTAGTTGTTGATATTGGGGGAGGTAGTACCGAGCTGGTTACAGGTACCGGTGCCAAAGCCACTCAGCTATTTAGCCTTGAAATGGGTTGCGTCACTTGGCTAGAAAAATATTTTAGTGATCGCACACTCACCGAGGAGAACTTTACTCAAGCGGAGTTAGCCGCCCACGCGGTGATTGCCCCTATTGCGGATACCTTAAAAAATCATGGTTGGAAAATTTGTGTTGGTGCATCAGGCACCGTTCAAGCCATCCAAGAAATCATGATCGCGCAAGGCATGGATGAGCTGATTACCTTAGATAAGCTACAACAGCTTAAATATAAAGCCATTCAATGCCACAAGCTTGAAGAGTTAGAAATTGAAGGGCTCACCTTTGAGCGAGCGCTGGTATTCCCAAGCGGTCTGTCTATCCTCATCGCTATTTTTAAAGCTTTATCGATTGATAATATGACTTTAGCGGGTGGTGCATTGCGTGAAGGGTTAGTTTACGGCATGCTTGAATTACCCATTGAGCAAGATATTCGCGCTCGTACCTTGCGTAATATTCAGCGTCGCTTTCAAGTCGATATCGAGCAAGCTGCCCGCGTTAGCCAATTAGCAGAGCATTTCTTTTTACAGGTCTCTAAAAATTGGCAGCTAGACCTACGCTGCCGTGATTTATTATCAAGTGCCTGTGCTTTGCATGAAATCGGTTTAAGCGTTGACTTCCGCAAAGGGCCGGAGCATGCCAGTTACCTTATCACTAACCTTGACCTTCCTGGCTTTACTCCTGCACAAAAGCGCTTACTGGCTGCATTACTCCGCAATCAACACGGGCCTGTTGACCTAGCCACACTCAGTCAACAAAATGCTTTACCCATGCAACAAGCTTATCATTTATGTCGCCTGTTGCGATTAGCTATTCTTTTTGCAAGCCGTCGGCGAGATGATACATTGCCAGCATTACGACTTCATGCAGAGACCCATTCTCTGACGATTGTATTGCCTTACCGCTGGCTCGCAGAGCATCCATTACGAGCAGAAAACTTGCAACAAGAAGTTCAGTGGCAAGGTTATGTTAACTGGCCTTTGAAACTTGAAGAGCGTAATAGCTCCAACAATTAATTTTCCCCCTCACATTCGTTACAGTGAATGTGAGGGAGCATTTCTGCTAGCTTTTCTTATTTAATCCTAAACGAGCCTTAATATCAGCGAGTGCAGATTGTCCTTTTTGCATCCGCTCTTCTGCGGTCACCACTTTTCGTTGCTGTTCCCACTCTAAATCATCTTGCGGCAATTCTAATAAAAAGCGACTTAGCTCAGGGCGGATTAATTCACCGTATTGTCGACGTTCACGGCAATGGCTAAAAAATAGCTCTTTTTGTGCCCGTGTTATTCCAACATAAGCTAACCGCCGCTCTTCATCGATGTTATCCTCATCAATACTACTTTGATGCGGTAACAACCCCTCTTCCATCCCTACTAAAAACACATAAGGGAACTCCAGCCCTTTAGATGCGTGTAATGTCATTAATTGCACTTGATCTGATTCTTCATCATCTTCACCGCGCTCCATCATATCGCGCAGCGTAAAACGCGTTACAACCTGATCTAACGACATAGGATCATTCAAGTCGTCACCTTCAATCATTTCACTCATCCATGTAAACAACTGATTGACGTTTTTCATTCGCATCTCAGCAGCTTTCGTACTCGCCGAAGTTTCATAGAGCCAACTTTCATAGTCCATTTCACGCAGTAAATCACGCACGGCCAATAATGGCTCACGCTCAGACTGTTGAACAATTTTCTCCATCCAACGTGTGAACTGCTGTAGCGCGGTTAATCCTTTGCCTGTTAATGTTTGCTCCAGTCCTAAATCAAAACTAGCTTGATATAAACTTTTACCGCGTTGATTAGCCCATTCACCTAATTTTTGGATCGTTTTTGGCCCAATTTCACGGCGTGGCGTATTCACAATGCGCAAAAAAGCACTGTCATCTTCAGGGTTAGTGATTACTCGCAAATACGCTAATAAATCTTTGATTTCTGGGCGAGAAAAGAATGATGTTCCCCCTGAAATACGGTAAGGAATGCGGTTTTGCATCAACATTTTTTCAAAGATACGCGATTGATGGTTACCGCGATACAAAATGGCATAATCTTTATATTGTGTTTTATTAATAAAGTGATGCGCAATCAATTCACCGATAACTCTTTCAGCTTCATGATCTTCATTATTGGCCGTAATAACCTTAAGTGGTGCCCCATAACCTAGTGTCGAAAATAATTTTTTCTCAAATACGTGGGGGTTATTTGCAATCAAAATATTGGCTGCTTTTAGTATGCGCTCCGATGAACGATAGTTTTGCTCCAACTTAATCACATTTAACTTTGGAAAATCCTGACTCAATAGCACTAAGTTTTGTGGGCGAGCACCACGCCAAGAGTAGATAGATTGGTCATCATCGCCAACTACCGTAAACCGCGCACGCTGACCCACCAGCAATTTAACCAATTGATATTGGCTTGTATTGGTATCCTGATACTCATCCACCAGCAAATAGCGAATTTTTTGTTGCCAACGCTCCCGCACCTCTTCGTTATGGGATAAAAGTAAGGTCGGCTTACTGATCAAATCATCGAAATCCAATACGTTACAGCTTTTTAAATGCAATTCGTAACGACGATAACACTCTGCAAAACGATGCTCTTTCTCACTTCTCACTTTCGCCAACACCTGCTCTGGTGCTAACAGATCATTTTTCCAATTTGAGATCGATGAGATCAGTTGCTGCAAAAGATCTTTATCTTCCTCTAGCAGATCAAAAGTGAGCTCTTTGAGCAATGCCATTTGGTCCTGATCATCAAACAGAGAAAAATTAGCCTTAATACCTAACGCCTTATATTCACGTTTTATGATCTCCAAGCCCAAGGTATGAAATGTAGAGATAATTAACCCTCGAGCTTCTTTCCGCCCCAATGTTTGTGCGACACGCTCTTTCATTTCACGAGCGGCTTTATTGGTAAAGGTGACCGCCGCAATTTGACGTGGTTGATAGCCACATTGGCGGATCAGGTGTGCTATTTTATTCGTTATCACTCGGGTTTTTCCCGAGCCGGCACCAGCCAATACAAGGCATGGGCCATCCACAAATTCAACAGCCTGCTGCTGGCTTGGATTTAATCGCATGGTTTCTCTAGATCAGGTTATTTTCAAAAAGACAGATTGTTGTCGATTGTAGCAGAAAGCACTCGGCGCATAAAAACGGCTAAACCATCATGTATCCATTTAACTGCATATTTCTATCTGTGACGGTCGAGTCTGAAAAACAAAAAAACCGTGTCATTCAGAACAACACGGTTTTCAATACGATATTATTTTATATCTAATATATTTTTCTAAACTATTCGCGTTAAAGGAAAACGGCGAATAGTGCTAGTGTGACGAAAAATTAGCCACCCACTGAAATGCGTTTCATATCTGTCATATATCCACGCAGCGTCTTACCGATTTTCTCAATTGGGTGGTTACGGATAGCTTCATTAACATCACGCAGTTGTGCATTATCGGTGCCATTATCAGCAACAGGTTTCGCCAAATCTCCCGCTTGCAGTTTGCTCATAAAGTCTTTCAACATTGGCACAGCCGCGAACGAGAACAGGTAGTTACCATATTCCGCCGTATCTGAAATAACCACGTTCATTTCATACAGGCGTTTACGAGCGATAGTATTGGCTATCAGTGGCAGCTCGTGCAGTGACTCGTAATAAGCGGATTCCTCAAGGATCCCAGCTTCCAGCATAGTATCAAACGCCAATTCAACCCCAGCTTTAACCATCGCAACTAACAAAACACCGTGGTCAAAGTACTCTTGCTCAGCGATTTTTCCTTCATATTCAGGGTAGTTTTCAAATGGTGTTTTACCGGTTTCTTCACGCCAAGCCAGCAAATTCTTATCATCATTTGCCCAGTCAGCCATCATGGTTTCTGAGAATTTACCAGAAATAATGTCATCCATATGTTTTTGGAACAAAGGAGCCATGATTGTTTTCAGTTGCTCAGACAGTGCAAATGCGCGCAATTTCGCAGGGTTTGACAGACGATCCATCATCAGCGTGATACCACCTTGCTTCAATGCTTCGGTAATTGTTTCCCAACCGAATTGGATTAATTTACCGGCATAGCCTGGCTCAACACCATCAGCAACCATCTTGTCATAACAAAGTAGAGCGCCCGCTTGCAACATACCACACAGGATGGTTTGTTCACCCATCAAGTCAGATTTAACTTCTGCAACGAATGATGACTCCAGTACACCAGCACGATGTCCGCCAGTTGCCGCAGCCCATGCTTTCGCAATAGCCAGACCTTCACCTTTAGGGTCATTTTCAGGGTGAACAGCAATCAGCGTTGGCACACCGAAACCACGTTTATACTCTTCGCGAACCTCAGTACCTGGGCACTTTGGAGCAACCATCACAACAGTAATATCTTTACGGATCTCTTCACCTACTTCAACAATGTTAAAGCCGTGCGAGTAACCTAATGCAGCGCCTTGCTTCATCATTGGCTGAACAGCGCGAACGACCGCTGAGTGCTGCTTGTCTGGCGTTAAGTTAATGACCAAATCCGCTTCAGGGATCAATTCTTCATAAGTACCGACTTTAAAACCGTTTTCTGTCGCTTTACGCCATGATGCACGTTTTTCAGCGATCGCTTCAGCACGTAATGCGTAAGCAATATCCAGACCTGAATCACGCATATTTAGGCCTTGGTTTAAACCTTGAGCACCACAACCGACGATGACGATTTTTTTACCTTTCAGGTATCCTGCTTCATCCGCGAACTCTTCGCGCTTCATGAAACGACATTTGCCTAACTGCTCTAACTGCTGACGCAGATTCAAAGTATTAAAATAATTCGCCATTGTCTTACTCCGTTGTTCTGTTGTGTTCGTTATTTCAGGCATCTGCCTGTCGCTTTTCTATTTAGCGTTTATGGTTTTACTATATGCGATGATTCGCATTGCTTAAATTGATATATTAACAATACAATGTTGCATATTATGCAACGCCCTTTTGACTTAACTTAAGGCTGAAACAAAAATGGATATCCGTGATTTAAAGCTATTTCTTCATTTAGCAGAAAGTTGCCATTTTGGTCGAACCTCTAAAGCGATGTATGTCAGTCCATCCACTTTATCGCGGCAAATTCAACGCTTAGAAGAGCAGCTAGGGCATCCACTTTTTATTCGTGATAATCGGTCGGTAAAACTGACCCAAGCGGGTGAGCACCTTAAACAATTTGCTCAACAAACTTTATTACAATATCAACAACTCCAGCATGTCCTTAACCAGCAAAGCCCTTCTCTTACGGGTGAACTGCGCCTTTTTTGCTCTGTCACTGCCGCGTATAGCCACTTGCCACAAATTCTGGATAAATTCCGCGCACTGCATCCACTGGTAGAAATAAAACTCACCACTGGTGATGCGGCCGATGCTGTCGACAAAGTAGAAACCAAGGAAGCTGACCTTGGGATCGCAGGTAAACCAGAACGCCTTCCTGATAATGTAAGGTTTACTAAAATTGGTGAAATCCCATTGGTACTGATCGCCCCCGCACTACCTTGTGCTGTTCGAACCATGGCTACCGAAGAGCAGCCCGACTGGAATGCGATCCCGTTTATTCTGCCTGAACACGGACCATCACGAAAACGTATCGAACTCTGGTTTCGCCGTCATCACATCAATAATCCCGTGATCTATGCAACTGTCTCAGGCCATGAAGCTATCGTGTCAATGGTCGCACTCGGCTGTGGTATTGCCTTGATACCAAGCGTCGTTGTTGATAACAGCCCTGAGCCAGTTCGCAGCCGTATATTACAACTCGACAATATTTCGCTGGTTGAACCCTTTGAGCTAGGCGTTTGCTCGCTTAGCAAACGCCTAAGTGAACCACTCATCAAATCATTTTGGCAATTGTTGCCCGACCACTCAATCTAATGTTTGCGGTGAGCTTTGGGGGGCTAAAAAGAACCTAAATGACGGGTTCCCTGTTTCATCATGATATTCATAACCTAGCGCATCAAGGTGCCTATCGAAACGCACCTCAGGACCTGATAACTCAAACGCCGCTAATACACGACCATAATCAGTGCCATGGCTACGATAATGGAACAGTGTAATATTCCAATACGTCCCCAGAGTCTCTAAGAATTTTAACAATGCCCCCGGTGATTCTGGGAACTCAAAACTATAAAGGCGCTCCTCCAATGGCTTCGATGGTCGACCACCAATCATATAACGTACATGTAATTTCGCCATTTCATCATCGGATAGGTCGGCAACTTCATAGCCATGTTGTTGCAACTCTTGAATAATTTCACTTCGTTCGTTTTCGCCACCGCTTAACCTCACCCCCACAAAGATACAAGCACGGTCAGGATCTGCATCGGTATAACGATAATTAAACTCCGTGACTGCACGATGGCCTAATAACTGGCAGAAACGCAAAAAGCTGCCTTTTTGTTCAGGGATCGTGACCGCAAGAAGTGCCTCCCGTTGCTCACCAATTTCGCATCGCTCTGAAACATAACGCAGGCCATGGAAATTCATATTTGCACCGGATAAAACATGTGCAAGACGCTCGCCTTTAATGTTGTGCAGTTGCACATATTTTTTTAAGCCTGCTAGTGCTAATGCTCCAGATGGCTCAGCAATCGCACGCACATCCTCAAAAATATCTTTCAACGCCGCACAAATCGCGTCACTGTCTACGGTGATCACATCATCCACATATTTTTGGCAAAGACGGAATGTTTCATCGCCAATACGCTTCACCGCAACGCCTTCAGCAAATAAGCCAACTCGAGGCAAGTCAACCGGATGCCCCGCTGCCAATGCGGCTTTCAAACATGCCGCGTCTTCGGCTTCAACGCCGATAATTTTAATCTCAGGCATCAATTGCTTGATCAGAACCGCTACGCCAGCAATCAGGCCACCACCACCGACGGGGACAAAAATGCGATCAAGATGCGCATCTTGCTGTAACAACTCCAATGCTATTGTGGCTTGCCCTGCAATCACAGAAGGGTGATCAAAAGGGGGAACAAAGGTGTACCCCTCATTTGTCGCCATTTCGATGGCTTTGGCTTTCGCTTCATCAAAATTTGCCCCATGCAAAATGGCTTCACCACCGAAATTACGTACCGCGTCGACCTTAATATCTGCGGTTGCCACAGGCATGACAATCTTTGCTTTCACGCCAACACGACTGGCCGATAATGCAACGCCTTGTGCATGGTTCCCCGCAGAAGCGGTAACCACACCTTTCGCTTTTTGCTCATCGGTCAATCCAGCAATCATGGCGTAAGCACCACGCAACTTAAAGCTATGAACAGGCTGCCTATCTTCACGTTTAACTAAAATCGTATTTCCCATGCGAGCAGACACTTTTCTCATCTCTTGCAATGGGGTGACCTGAGCCACTTCATAAACCGGCGCACTGAGCGCCGCTTTTAAATAATCAGCACCCGTAGGTGCAGAGGGTAATGGTTTTGCAGCAGCCACCGTCATTAGCCTCCCAGCTTAGATTTATCGCGTACAGCGCCCTTATCTGCACTCGTTGCAAGAGATGCGTAGGCACGCAATGCAAAAGAGACCTCACGCTGACGATTACGTGGCGTATACGCTTTATCACCACGCGCCAATTCCGCTTCTCGGCGTTTATTCAGCTCATTATCATCAACATCAAGTGCTATCGTTCTCTTTGGAATATCGATATCAATAATGTCGCCATCTTGTACCAATGCCAACAATCCACCACTAGCGGCTTCAGGTGAAATATGACCAATGGATAACCCGGAGCTTCCTCCTGAGAAGCGGCCATCCGTAATGAGCGCACAGGTTTTCCCTAATCCCATTGATTTAAGGTATGAGGTTGGGTACAACATTTCTTGCATGCCTGGGCCACCTTTCGGGCCTTCATAGCGAATAACAACCACATCCCCTTCAACAACCTTACCGCCTAAAATGGCTTCTACAGCATCATCTTGGCTTTCATAAACCTTCGCAGGCCCACGGAAAGTTAAACTACCTTCATCAACACCTGCGGTTTTCACAATACAGCCATCTTCCGCGATGTTCCCCGCAAGTACCGCTAAGCCCCCATCTAAACTGTAGGCGTGCTCTATATTACGGATACAGCCATTTTCACGGTCAGTGTCGAGAGAAGGCCAGCGACAGTTTTGCGAAAAGGCTTGTGTTGTTCGAATACCCGCAGGCCCCGCCGAAAACATCGACTTAACGGCTTCATCTTGCGTCAACATCACATCATATTGCTCAAGTGTCTGCTTAAGTGTCAGGCCTAAAATATTTTTAACATTATGCTGTAGCAGGCCTGCTCGGCTTAACTCACCTAAAATACCAATAACACCACCAGCACGATGAACATCTTCCATATGATATTTTTGGGTGCTCGGCGCAACTTTACATAAATGCGGGACTTTGCGTGACAAACGGTCAATATCTGCCATTGTGAAATCAACATCGGCTTCTTGAGCCGCTGCTAACAGGTGTAAAACCGTATTGGTTGAGCCACCCATCGCAATATCCAATGTCATCGCATTTTCAAAAGCGGATTTATTAGCGATATTACGCGGCAATGCACTTTCATCATCTTGCTCATAATAGCGCTTAGTTAATTCAACAATACGCTTACCAGCATTGATGAATAACGCTTTACGGTCAGCATGGGTCGCAAGTAATGACCCATTTCCTGGTTGCGATAACCCTAATGCTTCGGTTAAACAGTTCATTGAGTTAGCGGTAAACATACCTGAGCAAGAGCCGCATGTTGGGCAAGCAGAGCGTTCAATTTGTTCGCTGTCCGCATCGCTTACATTAGGGTTCGCGCCTTGGATCATCGCATCCACTAAGTCTAACTTGATAATTTGATCTGAAAGCTTGGTTTTCCCAGCTTCCATAGGACCACCTGAAACAAAAATAACAGGGATATTTAGGCGTAATGATGCCATTAACATACCCGGTGTGATTTTGTCACAGTTAGAGATACATACCATGGCATCTGCACAGTGTGCATTCACCATATATTCGACTGAATCTGCAATTAACTCACGGGAAGGTAAGGAATAAAGCATCCCGCCATGCCCCATTGCAATGCCATCATCGACAGCGATTGTATTAAACTCTTTAGCGACACCCCCTGCCGCTTCGATCTGCTCAGCGACAAGTTTGCCAAGGTCACGCAAATGCACATGGCCCGGTACAAATTGTGTAAATGAGTTAACAACTGCGATAATCGGTTTTCCAAAATCAGCATCGGTCATACCGGTGGCACGCCATAATGCACGTGCGCCTGCCATATTACGGCCATGGGTGGTGGTTGCTGAACGGTACTTCGGCATATCTTTACTCCCGTGTTTTAAAACAGGCGGGGAACGACCGCCTGTAAATCTGTCTGTATTTGTTATTAAGGGTTAACTGGATCTAACCAACCCCATTTATCTTCTGTTGTACCATCAAACAAACCAAAGAAGGCTTGCTGGATCTTTTTGGTCATAGGGCCACAGCGACCAATACCCACTTGAATGCCATCCACACTACGTACTGGCGTGATTTCAGCTGCGGTTCCGGTCATAAACACTTCATCAGCAAGGTATAAAGACTCACGTGATAAGGTTTGTTCACGAACTTCAATGCCCATATCCTTCGCTAACGTTAAGATCGCATCACGTGTGATCCCCGGCAGTGCAGAAGATGTGAATGGTGGTGTAAATAAAATGCCATCTTTCACTTCAAAAATATTTTCACCCGCCCCTTCAGATAAATAACCATTAACATCTAATGCAATTCCCTCTTGATAGCCATGACGACGTGCTTCACTGCCAACAAGTAGCGACGATAAATAGTTACCACCCGCTTTTGCTCCAGTAGGAATGGTATTTGCTGCAACGCGGTTCCATGAGGAAACCATAGCATCAATTCCTTGATCTAAAGCTTCTTCGCCTAAATAGGCCCCCCATGGGAAAGCCGCCATGATGACATCTGTTTTATAACCATCTGGAGGATTAACCCCCATACCAACATCACCAATAAAGACTAATGGACGAATATAGGCACTGACTAAGTTATTTTTACGTAACGTTTCACGGCATGCTTCCATCAGCTCATCAACGCTATAGCTGACAGGCATACGGTAGATTTTTGCAGAATCACGCAAACGCTGCATGTGCTCACGATGGCGGAAAACAACAGGCCCCTTGTGAGAATCATAGCAACGGACGCCTTCAAATACCGATGTACCATAATGCAAAGCATGAGACATAACGTGTACTTTTGCATCGGCCCATGGCGTCATTTCACCGTTAAACCAAATATAGTCAGCTTTCTTAGTCATTTTATTTATTCCTTACATTGCACTTTGTGTGCGTAATAGTCGTGATTCTTGTTCTCTTATTTCAACTTCCGAAACATCAGACAGCTTAGTTAACTGAGCATATAACTGAGCTAATGGACGCTGGCTGTTCACGGTCATTTCGATATTTACATTATCACCATCCGGCATATGATCCATAGTCATCGAACTGATTTGGAATCCACGATGGCGAGTCACCCGTAATATACGCTCTAAAACCTCAGGACGGAAACGGGCCAGTATTGCGAGTTGATGTTGCATCATAACGGTTTCTCCATCATTTTTTCATTGCTCGCCCCTGGTGGAACCAACGGCCAGACGTTTTCTAATTCATTTATTGAGACCTGTAACAGATAAGCGCCTTCACTGTTGAGTAACTCATCAAGCGCTGCGTCAACTTCAGATTTTGAGGTAATGCGTCGCCCTGGGATATCAAAAGCCCGAGCCAAAGCCACAAAATCAGGGTTATCGGTTAAAATCGTTTCGCTATAGCGCTGTTCAAAAAACAGCTCTTGCCACTGACGAACCATGCCTAACCGCTGGTTATCTAACAATAAAATTTTAACGGGTAGTTGTTTACGTTTAATGGTGCCAAGCTCTTGTACATTCATCATGAAAGAACCATCTCCAGAGACACAAACCACAGTGTCTTCCGGACGAGCCACTTGTGCGCCAATCGCGGCTGGAATACCAAAGCCCATGGTTCCTAAACCACTAGAAGTAATAAAATCTTCAGGTGCATCAACCGCGATATGTTGGGCCGACCACATTTGATGCTGCCCAACATCTGTCGTGATAACCGTATTTGCCTTCATACGATCAGACAGTTGCTTTAACAGCAAAGGGGCGTAGATAGCATCACCGGGATGATCGTAACGCCAGCTAAACTCATGCTTTAGCTGGCGTACCTCTTCCTGCCAAGATGAAATCGTTTTTTCCATCATCAACTCAGGTAATAACGCTTTAGCATCACCTAATAAAGCGACGTGAGTTTGACGCAATTTATCTAATTCAACATGGTCGATATCGATATGAATGACTTTGGCATTTGGCGCGAATGTATTTAACTTACCTGTCACACGGTCATCAAAGCGAGCGCCCACGGCTATCAATAAATCACAACGCTGCACCGCGAAGTTTGCCGCCTTAGTACCATGCATCCCCAGCATTCCGAGATAATATGGCTCCGAAGGTGCAACTGCGCCTAGCCCTTTTAAAGTTGTCACAGAAGGAATGCCCGTGTAATCAATAAAACGTCTTAGCTCGGCAACCGCACCTGACATCCCAACGCCACCACCGATATATAACATTGGTTTTTGCGACTGTTTGAGTAACTCTCTTGCCTCAGCAACCTCATGTGACTGGATAGGTAAATCCTGTTCAACAGGCATTAAAAACGGCGCGAGATCTGCCTGCTGCAGTTGAATATCTTTCGGAATATCAATCAGTACAGGTCCTGGGCGACCACTATTTGCGATTGCGAAAGCTTCAGCAACAATGCGAGGCAGGTCTTCAAGAGATTCCACTAAAAAACTGTGCTTAGTACAGGCCAGAGATAAACCCAAAACATCGATTTCTTGGAAAGCGTCAGTGCCAATAAATTCCGAACTCACTTGCCCCGTGATAGCCACAACAGGCACAGAATCTAACAAAGCATCCGCTAACCCAGTGATTAAATTCGTCGCTCCCGGCCCTGATGTCGCAATACAAACCCCTGTTTTTGACGTCGAGCGAGCATAACCAATCGCGGCAATAACCGCCCCTTGCTCATGGCGACACAACAGATGCTCAACCCCGCCATCATACAGCGCGTCATACACTGGCATGATAGCGCCTCCCGGATAGCCAAAAACAGTCTCCACTCCCTGCGTCCGCAATGCTTGAACTAACCACTGTGCCCCATTCATGCTTTTCTCCTGTCTTCCAATTAATTTATCTATTTGTATTTATTTTGTTTTTTTAGGTTTGATGATGTTGCTAAACTTTACGTCAAAAAAAACCCCGCGCCTTTCGGTGCGGGGTTCTCGTGAGATCTGGCTACTAATTTAGCCTTCGTCGTCCAAGTGCAGCCCCGCACGGTGGGATAATAATCACCACCACGCTGATAATAATTAGGCTAATCACTCGGAAAAATGCGTTCATCGGTTCTGTCTTTCGCTGTATTATTCGTTATCTATATTAAAGAGGTATCATTTTAAAATTACTTTGACAACTTTTATTTTAAATTTTTATTATCAAAAAATATATTTCAATATAAATCAGATAGATAAAAAACAAACAGAATAAATAACTAGTGTTTTATAGAATTTACAGCAAATACATATAGCGAAGCCATTATACGCAGCCTGATATTCCAACAAGCAAGCGTAGTATTGATGATATTAATTTTAATTTACACCTCATCTTTAAAAAAATTCCTTCTCAATTAATTTCTATTATCTATAAATTAATATCATATAACATATTAATTAATAATAGTTTTACGACCACCTTCGCAAAAATTTAATCCGTGGCAAATATTTTACATTTAAGTTTCCCTTCCCACTCTCATCCTTAAAAAGAGCCATTGAAACGGCTCTTTATTCAACAGAATATTACTCTGTTTATTCAAGGGAGGAGATATGGCATTAGCAATTGTGTATACAAGAGCATCGATAGGAATGAATGCGCCACTGGTTACTGTTGAAGCACATATTAGTAATGGGCTACCTGGATTGACACTTGTAGGTTTACCTGAAACGGCTGTAAAAGAATCGAGAGATAGAGTACGGAGCGCATTATTAAACAGCGGTTTTGAATTCCCTGCAAAAAAAATGACGATTAACTTAGCCCCTGCCGATCTCCCGAAAGAAGGGGGACGTTACGATCTTGCGATAGCAATCGCTATCTTAGCGTCATCAGGCCAAGTGCCTACAAAAATACTTCATCAGTATGAATTTCTCGGTGAACTCGCTTTGTCTGGTCATATTCGCCATGTGAATGGTGCTATCCCTGCCGCACTCGCGGCATTAACACAAAAAAGGCAACTCGTTCTTTCATCTGAAAATCAATATGAGCTGAATTTATTACCTGATAATAGTGTTAAGTTTGCAGGAACATTATTAGAACTTTGTCATTTTTTATACGAGAAAATGACATTATCAGGTAATTTCCATCCGACCGAAATCCCTGATCCCCCCATTTGCGACGGGAATATTAGCGATATTATTGGCCAAGAGCAGGGAAAAAGAGCGTTAGAGATCTGTGCAAGTGGTGGGCACAACTTATTGTTATTAGGCCCTCCTGGCACAGGAAAAACGATGCTAGCAAGTCGCCTAAAAACATTACTACCGTCCCTAACGCCACAGGAAGCCCTAGAAGTCGCCTCTATACATAGCCTATACCATTCAAGCGATTTAACTTCTCCTTGGCCTCCTAGGCCCTTTAGAGCTCCTCACCATAGCGCGTCAATGGCAGCACTCATTGGTGGAGGGAGCCTTCCTAAACCCGGTGAAATATCATTAGCCCATAATGGCATTTTATTTCTGGATGAATTGCCTGAGTTTAGCCGCTCTGTACTTGACGCATTACGTGAGCCACTTGAATCAAGGCAAGTTATTATTTCCCGCGCTAAAGCAAAAGTGTGTTTCCCAGCCAACTTTCAACTCATCGCCGCACTGAACCCAAGCCCTACAGGCCAATATCAAGGTGATTACTGCCGAAGCTCCTCCACGAAAATCTTACGCTACTTATCACGCGTTTCAGGTCCTTTTCTTGATCGATTTGATCTGTCTATTGAAATACCGCTGCTTCCGTTGGGTACACTCAGTCATCAACAGTATCAAAGCGAAAATAGTGAGCAAATCCGCGCTAGAGTCATACTTGCAAGAGAGATACAAATGAAAAGAATGGGGAAACTCAATAGCCAATTAACCGCCAGAGAAACGACAAACCTATGCCAACTGACATCCAAAGATTCACTTTTTTTGGAGCATGCCTTAAACAAACTTGGGTTATCGATACGCGCTTGGCATCGCATTTTAAGAGTCGCTCGAACTATTGCCGACTTACAAAATACCAATAATATCGAAAAACCTCATCTTCTCGAAGCTCTCGGTTATAGAGCGATGGATAAGTTATTGCTTCATTTGCAAAAACAAGTAAGCTGAGTAGTTGGAGAGGTGGTGAATGAGAGTGGCATAAGCGTACACTCTAAATGAATCTACGATGATGTAGCAGCGCTTATTACACTGGCCTCATAGAGAGATTTAGAAAGTCAGCTTCGTTACTTTACGTGACTATAACGCATATAAGTTAAGGGGCCTGTAAGCCCCTCTAAATATATTGATGATATTAATCGTCTGTATCTGTATAGTCATCCGAAGGGTCTATCTGAGGCTTACCGCCAGAGAGAGTATGGAAGCGTTTCGGACGATTTATGCGGCTAGAATATTTCGCCCACACTTTTTCTTCAGGAGTTACAGGTTCCCTTTCGCCGCGGCAAACCGCAACGAAAAGTTTTTCTTCGTCGGTTTGTGCTGCACGTTTGCCGGAATCAAGCTCAGAAAAAGCTTGGCCATGGCGCTCGAGTAACTGAGCTTCCTTGATGGTAAAATCACCATGACGAGAAAAGCCACGTGGGTAATGTTTATTGTCAAAAAAACGATTAGTCGTGATGAAGCTTTCTGCCATCTGACACACTCCTAACTTATTACTGTCAACTCTTTATGGCGCGGAGTATTAGACAGCATTGACAATCTGTAAAACAAAACATTTAAATCATCACGACAAAAATTATTGGAGATGTATGTGGATACTGAGTTATTAAAAACATTTTTGGAAGTCAGTAGAACCAGACACTTCGGCCGAGCCGCGGAATCACTCTATTTAACGCAATCAGCTGTCAGTTTTCGCATCCGGCAACTCGAAACACAGCTCGGTACAAACCTATTCACGCGACACCGCAATAATATTAGGCTAACGGCTGCTGGGGAGCGCTTAGTTCCTTACGCTGAATCCTTAATGAATACATGGCTACAAGCCAAAAAAGAGATCTCCCATGCTTCACAGCATACTGAATTGTCGATAGGTGCTACCGCATCATTATGGGAAGGCTACCTTACCGATTGGATGCAATCACTGTATGAACAGCATGATGAATTACGTTTAGAGGCGAGAGTTTCGACTCGGCAGTCACTGGTGAAACAACTGCATTCGAGAGAGCTAGATTTATTAATTGCTACTGAACCGCCAAAAATGGATGAGTTCGAAAGCACCATCATAGGCACTATTGAGCTTCAATTAATGGCCTCACAAAAAAATATCGCTTTAACAAATTATAATTATATCAAATTAGAGTGGAGTGCCGATTTTCAACCTCAAAATGACGCAAGCCTTACGCCCGATGATTCGCCAGTTATGATCACGACATCTGCACACATTGCTCGTCAATTACTGCCTGTATCACTTTCTGCCGCGTTTTTACCGTCTCACTGGAGTATTCAGTACCCTGGACTCAAAACGCTCTCAGAGACCGTAATTACAAAACCACTCTACGCCGTCTGGTTACAAAAGAACGATCAACAAGCATTGATTAATCAATTAATAAAAACCCCCATTAAAAACGCACAATTAGCCCCTACGTCATAACTGACTAACTACTTATCAGTTTTAACTACGCTCGATAATACTGTCGGGCGTTTTTTCTTATCAGCCTCTTTAATTTAGCCTCTTACGCATAATAATCTCTCATACGAACGACAGGGCTATTTCAATTCAAGCCAATAACTTAACCTGAACTCGAGATAAGAAAAATAAAAAAGAAGGAAGCGAAAAGTAGGTTCGGTGATCAGATCTTTCGACCAAAAAACCACTGTTCACCAAGGAATCCACTATGCATAATTTAGTTGACTTATTTTGTCATATCGATGATTTTGCAAATTTTTCATCCCACAATGGCAAAAATACTTGATTGAAAGTGGTAAAGGTCAGCGGCTACACCAAACAAGAATGACAAGCAGTGGAATTATGACCATCATCATTGCATTCCCTGTGTCTCATCATCGTGATTTGAAGCATTTTTATATTGGGTTCATTGTGGTATACCACAAAAAAGACTTTCCAACCTTATTGAGCTACACGCGTTTTTTTGACGTCATATCGAAGGTTTGAGTGCCATTACGTTCCTTCTTTACCCATCTAAAAGGTCAACCAACAGGTATCGAGTTTATTACCAGTATTAAAGTGTGCCACAACCTACGGATCCCAAAACATCGGGTTTTTAAAAACTCGGCGGCCAGAGGAAAAGAGACGATGGGATGGTTCTACGGTTTCAAGCAGCACATCATCGTTAACCATCTTGATGAGATTGTTGCCGCAGAACTTACATCAGCAAAGCATTAACTGAAGATTTAAAGATGGAAGGAATAACATTGGTTACAGGACAACGCAAAAATATGAAGCCAAAATTATTAGTGGCCTGAGATAGAGCGATGCTCGCTAAGCGATTCATTATTGAAACAACTAATGATCAGCTGAAAAAATATTACGCAGATTGAACATTCTCACCATCGTAGTTTGCATGGATTCATGTTGAATTCACTGGGCGGTTTTGCCTATTGTTTGAAACCGAAAAAGTCATCCTGAATATTTCAAATGTCGAGAAAACAGGGCTTCAAATAATGGCTTAAACCGATCTCAAGTTAACTTAGAAATAACAGGAATAGGTCGCAAATTTAGGTAGGAATTATCGATTTTTGCATAAAGAAAAACCCGATTAAAGTAATCGGGTTATCAATAAGATACTTCTTTTGTTTTTACTTAATTGGTAACTGGCAGGGGCGGAGAGGCTCGAACTCCCAACACCCGGTTTTGGAGACCGGTGCTCTACCAATTGAACTACGCCCCTAAA
>NZ_JAMPMC010000017.1:0-181921 GCF_028477945.1 Providencia sp. PROV261
CGACTCTATTCCTTATGGAGTTCCTTCTTCACTGTGAAGAAGGAACTTAATTAAAGTAGTTAAATCGATTAAAACCGATTATTTAGCGTTACGAGCTTCGATAACAGCTTGTGCAACGTTGTTTGGTGCTTCATTGTACTTCAAGAACTCCATTGAGTATGAAGCACGACCTTGCGTTTGTGAACGCAGGTCAGTCGCGTAGCCAAACATTTCTGACAATGGTACTTGTGCACGGACAATTTTACCAGTTGCCATGTCATCCATACCTTCAATCAGACCACGGCGACGGTTCAAGTCACCAATTACGTCACCCATGTAGTCTTCTGGTGTTTCCACCTCAACTTTCATGATTGGCTCAAGCAGAACAGGTTTCGCTTTTTTGAAGCCATCTTTAAACGCGATTGATGCCGCCAGTTTAAATGCCAGTTCAGATGAGTCAACATCATGGTAAGAACCAAAGTGCAGACGAATCCCCATGTTAACAACAGGGTAACCAGCCAGTGGGCCAGATTTCAACTGCTCTTGGATACCTTTATCAACGGCAGGGATGTATTCACCAGGGATAACACCACCTTTGATTTCGTTGATAAATTCGTAATCCATTGGAACGCCGTCTTTATCATTTTTGTCAAGTGGGTACATATCGATAACCACGTGACCGTACTGACCACGACCACCAGACTGTTTCGCGTGTTTACCTTCGATATCAGTAACTTTCGCAGTGATAGCTTCACGGTAAGCAACTTGTGGTTTACCAACGTTCGCTTCAACTTTAAATTCACGACGCATACGGTCAACCAGAACGTCCAAGTGCAATTCACCCATACCAGCGATGATAGTTTGACCTGTTTCTTCATCACTTGATACGCGGAATGATGGGTCTTCCTGAGCCAGACGGCCCAATGCGATACCCATTTTTTCTTGGTCAGCTTTAGTTTTTGGTTCAATTGCAACAGAGATTACTGGCTCTGGGAATTCCATACGTTCTAGGATGATTGGTGCATCAACCGCACACAGAGTATCACCTGTAGTAACGTCTTTCAGACCGATAGCAGCCGCGATGTCACCAGCGCGAACTTCTTTAATCTCTTCACGCTTGTTAGCGTGCATCTGAACGATACGACCAAAACGTTCTTTTTTAGCTTTAACTGGGTTCAGTACAGTGTCACCTGAGTTAACAAAACCAGAGTAAACACGGAAGAACGTCAGGTTACCAACGAACGGGTCAGTTGCAATTTTAAATGCTAAAGATGAGAACGGCTCATCGTCACTTGCGTGACGTTCCGCTGGAGTATCTTTACCGTCATCCAGAATACCGTTGATTGCAGGTACATCTGTCGGAGATGGTAAGTACTCAATAACTGCATCCAGCATTGCCTGAACACCTTTGTTCTTAAATGCAGAACCACAGGTAACCAGGATAATTTCGCTTGCAAGAACGCGTTGGCGAAGAGCCGCTTTGATCTCTTCTTCAGACAGTTCATCACCGCCCAAATATTTTTCCATCAGTTCTTCTGATGCTTCAGCAGCAGATTCAACGAGGAAGTTATGCCATTCTTCAGCTTGTTCTTGCATGTTTGCAGGGATATCTTCGTATTCGAAGGTAACGCCCTGATCTTCATCGCTCCACTTGATCGCTTTCATTTTGATCAAGTCAACAACGCCGGTGAAGCCTTCTTCAGCACCAACTGGCAGTTGAAGTGGAACTGGGTTTGCAGCCAAACGTGTTTTTAATTGATCAACAACACGCAGGAAGTTTGCACCCATACGGTCCATTTTGTTAACGAACGCGATACGTGGAACTTTATATTTGTTAGCCTGACGCCATACTGTTTCAGACTGTGGCTGAACACCACCAACTGCACAGTAAACCATGACCGCACCATCAAGAACACGCATAGAACGTTCTACTTCGATTGTGAAGTCAACGTGTCCTGGGGTGTCGATAATGTTAATACGGTGTGGTTCGAATTGTTTTGCCATACCAGACCAGAATGCAGTAGTCGCTGCAGACGTGATAGTAATACCACGTTCTTGCTCCTGCTCCATCCAGTCCATTGTTGCAGAACCTTCGTGAGTTTCACCAATTTTATGGTTTACACCTGTATAAAACAGAATACGTTCAGAAGTTGTTGTTTTACCGGCGTCGATGTGTGCACTGATACCGATGTTACGATAGCGTGATATGGGCGTTTGACGAGCCATTTTTTCCTCTCTCGTGGGCGTTCAATTCATCATTTAAAGGGTAGCAGAAAGCTACCCTCAGAAACACTAACGTGGTGAAATTACCAACGGTAGTGAGCGAACGCCTTGTTAGCTTCTGCCATACGGTGAACGTCTTCACGTTTCTTAACAGCAGAACCTTTGTTTTCAGCTGCATCCGATAATTCGTTTGCCAGGCGCAGAGCCATTGACTTATCACCGCGTTTACGAGCAGCATCAACGATCCAACGCATTGCCAGTGCATTACGACGAACCGGACGAACTTCTACAGGAACTTGGTAAGTTGAACCACCAACACGGCGGGATTTAACTTCCACAGTCGGACGCACGTTGTCTAGTGCAAGTTCGAATGCATCAAGTTCACTCTTACCAGAACGCTGAGCCAGGGTCTCAAGCGCGTTATATACGATTGCTTCAGCAGTAGATTTTTTCCCGTCTACCATCAGGATGTTCACAAATTTGGCCAGTAATTCTGATCCGAACTTAGGATCTGGAAGAATTTTACGTTGACCAATTACGCGACGACGTGGCATGGATATTACTCCGTTTTTAATTCAGGTTTGCCCAAAACTCGATTCGAGTATTTTGACATTAAGTTTAAAAATGTTTGGCCTTACTTAACGGAGAACCATTAAGCCTTAGGTTTCTTAGCACCGTATTTAGAACGGGCTTGTTTGCGGTCTTTAACACCAGAGCAGTCCAGTGCACCGCGAACGGTGTGATAACGCACACCTGGCAAGTCTTTAACACGACCGCCACGGATCAGGATTACGGAGTGTTCCTGCAAGTTGTGGCCTTCACCACCGATGTAGGAAGAAACTTCATAACCATTAGTTAAACGAACACGGCATACTTTACGTAGTGCTGAGTTTGGTTTTTTAGGAGTGGTGGTATATACACGAGTACATACGCCACGTTTTTGCGGGCAAGCTTCCAGTGCTGGAACGTTGCTTTTAACAACTTTCGAGCTACGTGATTTGCGTACCAGCTGATTAATAGTTGCCATTATTAAAAAAGCTCCTGGTTTTTTTGCTTCGTAAACACGGATTTTCGACCTCGTTCGCCAACATGACGATACACGAGGACGCGAAATTTTATTGCTGACTGACTCAGGTGTCAAGAAATATACAACTTTTAACCCTTTTATAGGGCAAAATGTTGTTTATGACTCACTGTGAGCTGTACAAAATCTCGATATGAGGCTAAAGACACCTGCTCTGAAATCATATTCTGCAAGCCGCGGGCATTAACATCTGCATCTAATGCGTAGACTCGCGCACCTTTTTGTTGCAGTTCACGTAAATGAGTCGATTGACTTACCGCGGCAATCACACCGTCTTGTATCAGTAATACCGCATCATCTGGCGCAATCAGCCGCAAAATGGCCGTGAAATCACAATGAAAAGGTGAAGTTGCTATAGTATAAAGCATAGAAAAGATCCTACAACAGATCAAAATTTAAGCACAACATCACATTTGGATAATTTATCGCGAATTTGTGTCGAATTGATGACACTCGCGTCCACAATCCATCGACTCTCTTCGCAAATTCCTCTTTCCTTTAAAGAATCAGAGCAAATGTAAATATTGTCGATATCGTAAAGCGGCAAAATTTTAAAGGTAGAAATATAGTCCCGCGCTAAAATTTCAGTGGGATTTTGATTTGCCAGTAACTGGCACACACCATCCGACAAGAAAAACACTGAAATATCCTCCGTCAGTGCTGATGTCGCCAATAAGGCATCTAACCCTTCTCGGCCACTGGCATTTCCATGAGGCATTGATGTAAAAACAAAAGCGAATTTTTTCATATCTGCTCTAAATAATTCGAAATGCGGCTAGGCATTGAGGTAACGGCATCATTCGCACGGATCCCCCACGAACGTCACCATTTCTACTGCAATATCATGCTATTTTTGCAGTATAACGAGGAAGCCCTAAAAACGGATAGTACGATCTGCCGTCATCATTGCTTCTGCCAAACTGCCTAATCCGCTCATGATAAAGCCATCACCGAGGTTACTGACAGCAAGGGAGAGTAGCTCAGCTTGTTCTTTATCGACCACACCACGGCGCAATGCAGCAGACACACAGATATGCATTTCACAACCCGACTTTTGAGCAAGCTGTTGCCATGCTTTCACTAAATTAAATTCATCATTGGCAGGTGAAGTGAGCGCATTCGCATTTGTAACACCTTCACTGTAAAAAAACAGTGTTTTTAAACAATGCCCTTCTTCAAGAAGGGCATGAGCAAATTGGTAAGCACTCGCGGCTTGCTGAGTACCATAAGCAGGCCCGGTCACCAGCAAACAGTATGTTAGAGGTTGTGTGTTCATTCCCCACTCTTAAACTGGCGAATATAGAGATAAACAGTATGTTTAGAGATATTTAGGCGATCTGCAACTTGGTTTATCGCATCTTTGATATCAAAAATCCCTTTTTCATAAAGATTCAGGACAACCTGTTTATTTTTCGCATTATTTGACACATTACGATCAGAGCTAACTTCTTCAATCGTATATTCTAATGTTTGTGCAACCAAATCATCGACTGAGGAGGCAAAGTTAACGTCTGAAGTCACATCTTGCTTCTCTTCAGGGACAAAACTTTTGATGATTTCTGAGAATGGCACATCAAGATTCATGTTAATACACAGTAAGCCAATGACACGCTGATTGCGGTTACGAATGGCAATCGTAACCGATTTCATTAAATCGCCGCTTTTAGCCTTGGTGAAATAGGCTTTTGATACATTAGATTCTTCATCAGCCATGTCATGCAGCATACGCAATGCAAGATCCGTGATTGGTGAACCAATTTTACGCCCTGTATGTTGCCCGTTGGCTATTCTGACGGCTGAACATTTTAAATCTTCCAGAGAATGAAGGACAATTTCACAATGTGCACCTATCAACATAGCTAAGCCATCAACGGCCGCTTCATACGATTTTAGAATTTCATGATCGGTTTGGGTGAAAGGCTCATTATTAAGTAAATTAATATCACTGTGATCATTTGAAAGTACTGAGTTAGACATTTTTAAACACCATCCTTCAAGTGTACGAAAATTCACCAATCTGACTAATGAGGCGTTAATTGTTAGAGGCTTTTGCCTGCATTTCATTATAAAGCGTCAGTAAATAAGGCGAAGAAATAATAAAACGTTATATAGTGAAGTTAAAACTACGGGGCGCTGCCGTCAAGCGATTGCATGCAAGACAGTTTGTTTTATCACAAGTTTTAAACAAAATAAGCATTATTTTTAGCAAATAATCAATAAACTTATTCGAAATCAAATTCCAGATGGCTTTTCTTAAATATGTCAGCATAATCAACTAATTATTTATTATATCTTGTTTAACTTTTTCTTCGCAAAAAATAAGTTGATCCCGCCTTAACGTAAAAAACCCAGACAATGCTGGGTTTTTTAAACTACTGCTTAAAAGTTATTTGCCTGTTGGCTTGATATCTAACAATTCAACATCAAACACCAGTGTGGAGTTAGCAGGAATACCTGGAACACCATTTTCACCGTACGCCAGTTCTGCAGGGATCACTAACTGGATTTTCCCGCCTTTTTTCACGTTAACTAGACCTTCGGTCCAACCTTTAATCACTGAATTCAGTGGGATTGTCAGAGGTTCATTGCGTGAATATGAGCTATCGAACTCAGTACCGTCAACTAATGTACCTTTATAATGAACAACAACGGTATCATCTGCTTTAGGTTTAGCGCCAGTACCTTCTTTTTCAATTTTGTATAACAGACCAGATTTCGTTTTCACTACGCCTTTTTCTTTCGCGTATTTTTCACGATATTCAGCACCTGCTTTTTCGTTAGCCGCTGACTCATCTTTCATTTTTTTTTCAGCTGCTTCTTTCACTTGGCCTTCAAACTGACGCAAAGTTTCTTCAACTTCTGCATCCGTCATTTTACTTTTGTTGTTGAACGCATCTTGAACGCCTGCAAGCAGTTGCGCTTTATCTAAATTGATACCAATATTTTTCTGCTCATCCAGTGAGTTTTGCATATAGCGGCCTAAAGATGCCCCTAACGCATAGGCATTACGCTCTTCGGCTGATTTAAATGCGCTACTTGTTGGCGCTTTCGTTGTCGTTTCAGCGGCCATAACTTGTGGTGCTCCGAAAGCTAGCGCCAATGTCGTTGCCAGAAGACTTGCCTTAAACAGTGATTTCATCCTAATCTCCGATATCTATTATAAGTATGCGTTGTTACTTACTTCATAATCTTTAGTATAGAATAGTAAGCAACAGAATTGACTACTTAGACAACATTAACAAAAAGAGGTTTCAACGCCTATCCTTTTAACTAAAACTTATCTATTGATTTGTAATGTTCAGTTATTATGATGATTTTTTTATGATGAAAAACCATAAGGAGCCACTAAATGGATTCATCGGACGCTTTTGAACAACGCCTTGAGCTTTTGGAAAGCAAAGTTGCTTTTCAAGAGGTAACGATAGAACAGCTCAACCAAGTCATTACGGACCAACAAATGCAACTGTCTAAATTACAAGAGCATATCCGTATTGTGGCTGAAAGACTAAAATCATCACAATCCTCGCACCTTGCGAGGCCTGAAGAAGAAACACCACCGCCACACTATTAAGTTTTCACCCATTATAAAAACAAAAAAGGAAAGCTATTTCAATGCTTTCCTTTTTTAATATTGATTAATTAGTGGCAGCCACAACCGCCGTGTTTGTGACCATGTCCGTGACCTTCGCCACCACCACAGCAACCACCTTCTTCGCCATGGCTATGACCGTGACCACCGCCACAGCAACCCCCTTCATGGTCATGATCATGACCGTGAGCGCCATGTGCGTGACCATGAGCTAATTCTTCTTCTGTTGCTTCACGAATTGCGATGATCTCAACATTGAATTTTAGGTTTTGGCCAGCCAACATGTGGTTACCATCAACGATCACTTCATCACCTTCAATACCGGTAATTTCAACTGGCACTGGTCCCATATCTGTATCAGCCAAGAAGCGCATACCAACTTGTAGTTCTTCAACGCCCATAAACACATCTTTTGGAACACGCTGAACTAAATTTTCATCGTATTGACCATATGCGTCGTCTGATGCCACTTCAACGTCAAAGTGATCACCCACCGCACGGCCTTCTAGCGCTTTTTCCAAACCTGAAATTAAAGAACCACGGCCATGTAGATAGTCGAGTGGCGCATTTGCCGGGGACTCATCAACTAAAACACCGTCTTCTGTTCTTACTTGATAAGCCAAGCTGACTACCAAATCGTTTGCTACTTTCATGACATCTCCTACTACCCATAGAGGGGGAAAAAATTTTGCTAATTGTACCGGAAAACAAGACGGCTGTATTGAGAATTGACAAAATTCTCTTACTCAGGTGTAAAAATTCCGATAACTTGTTCCTGCTTGCGTACATGAGGCGTTGCACTATCGTCAACTTGGCGCTGCTGATCCCCACAATTCACACATTCGACGACATCAATTTTATCTTCACGCCACATCATAAGAGTGTCTTGTGACTGACATTTAGGGCATGTTGCCCCTGCAATAAATCGCTTACGTGTTGACGACATTGTCCTATCCTTTATTCATCATGATTCCAGCTATGAGGCTGGCGGTGCTCTCTAAGCATCTCTTTTTCGAACAGCTCATTTAATTCTCTACGAGCCTCTTTCACACGGGAAATTTGACCACTATCCCCTTCATTTTCAGGGATAATCTCTCTTAATACCCGCATATCTAAGCGCCTAAAATGCTGTTTTGCACGATAGGCTTTATGAGGGTGCATTCCCGTACTGATTAACGCCTTGCTGCCAAGCTCTAGAGCACTGGAGAACGTTTCACGGCTGAAATCTTTAACGCCGCTTTGCAATAATTCATGGGCTTCAACGCGCCCTTTCGCTCTAGCAATAATATGCAGGTTAGGGAAATTTTCTTGGCATAAATGAACAATTTCCATGACCTCTTCGGGAACATCGCTCGTGATCACAATCGCCTTCGCTTTATCTGCCCCAGCAGAGCGTAGCAGTTGTAATTCGCGCGCATCCCCATAATACACCGTATAACCATAACGGCGCATGGTACTAATTGCCGTGACATCCTGCTCAAGTACCGTAATTTTAACTTTGTTCGCCATCAATAAACGCCCGACGACTTGCCCCATCCGCCCAAAGCCAACCAAAATAACGTGTGGGTCGTTATCTTCCACAAAGGGCTTCTCCGTGGACGTTGGCTGGCGATTATAACGGTAGTTGAGGTAGGCATCTATCAACTGCATCACAAGTGGCGTCGTCATCATAGATAAGGTGACGACGACTAACAGTAAATCCATTTGCCTTTCATCAATCACGCTTGCCCCAGAGGCGGTCGCAAAAATAACAAAAGCAAATTCACCACCTTGGCTTAATACCCCTGAAAACTGAGCTCTCGCGCCACCGCGTAATCTTGCTATCCAACTTAAGATATATAAAACCAATGCTTTAACCGTGACTAAAGCCAACACCCCAAGCAAAACTTGCGGTAGGTATGACCAAAGGACTTGTAAATTTAACGACATCCCTACTGAGATAAAAAATAGCCCCAATAATAGCCCTTTAAATGGCTCTATATTGATCTCTAATTCATGGCGAAATTCCGTTTCCGCCAGCATTACACCAGCCATAAACGTACCTAATGCCATAGAGAAGCCAAGGCTTTCCATAATCAGTGCAGAGCCAAGCACCACGAGCAATGCCGCCGCGGTAAAAATTTCATGTACGCCAGATTTTGCAGCAAGACGGAACATTGGGCGTAACAGATAGCGTCCTACAACCCAAAGGCCAGCGAATGCCACCACTTTTATCCCTATACGATACCAATCATTACTTGCTGTATCGCCGGCTAACAGTGGGATCAACGCCATTATCGGGATCACCGCCATATCTTGGAATAGCAAAACCGAAAACCCTAGCTGCCCGCTCTCTTTGTTGGACATCCCTTTTTCGTTCATGAGTTGCAATGCCATTGCGGTTGATGACATCGCCATACCAAGACCACCCACAACGGCAGCTTGCCAAGAGAACTTAGCTAAAAAGAGTAAACCTGCCATTAAAGCAGCCGTCACAACGACTTGAGCCGTTCCTACCCCAAAAATTGAGCGGCGTAGCTCCCACAGTTTGGATGGTTTCAGTTCCAATCCAATCAGAAACATCAAAAAGACAACGCCCATTTCTGAGAAATGGAGAATATCGTCAACGTTATGGATAAAGCCAAATACGAATGGCCCGATCACAATCCCTGCGAGAAGGTAACCCAGTACCGCCCCTAAACGAATTTTTTGTGCGATGGGCACCATCACTACACCAGCACACAAGAAAATAATCACAGATTCAAAGATATCGAGTTGCCCCATTAGGATAGCCCCCCAATTTGTAGCGGCTGTTGAATCCATTCGCGATATCCCGCAATAATCTGTTGTAACTGTTTTTTATCTTGCCGACGTGCTGCATAAATCACACTTGGCTCTAACCATTGCATATCACACATCGCTGCCGTTAATTCAAAAGGCCGTAAAATATCGCTCAAAGGGTAATGGTTATACCCTCCGTATTGATAGGCCTCTTGAGGTTCCCCTGTAGTAATAATGGAACGCCAATATTTCCCTTTTAGCTTTTGATATCCCATATCCGTTGCGAAACGGCGAGTTAATACCCTATCAAACCACTCTTTTAATAAGGCCGGACAGCTATAGGTATAAAGTGGGTGTTGAAATACAATAATGTCGTGCTGGCATAACAATTTTTGCTCTGCCGTCACATCAATAAAATAGTCAGGATACGTCGCATACAGATCATGAATTGTGACATGTTCTAAATCCTCAACGGCTTTGAGTAAAGCTTTATTGGCGACGGATTCATCAGGATCTGGGTGTGCATAGAGCACCAGTATTTTCAATTTATTTGACATCTTTCCCTCCTCAAAGGCGTGTCAGACGGATAATTTTCCGTTACCATGCAGCTTTTGGTAAAGCGCTTTTATTTTTACGCCCCGTCATTTTCATATGGCCATACGCTTGTTGAAAATCTGAGGGTATTCATTATTTAATTTAACATATTTTCAACTGACGGCTGCTATGATTGTTTTCTCTTCCTTACAAATTCGCCGTGGCGTACGTGTTCTTCTGGACAATGCCACCGCTACAGTTAACCCCGGTCAAAAAGTTGGGCTCGTGGGGAAAAATGGCTGTGGCAAATCCACACTGCTTGCGTTACTCAAAGGTGAATTACAAGCAGAAGCAGGCTCAGCTACCTTTCCCAGCACATGGTCACTGGCATGGGTTAATCAAGAAACACCTGCGCTGGATGTTCCTGCTCTAGAATATGTCATTGATGGTGATCGCGAATTTCGTGCGCTTGAGCAACAGCTACAATTCGCCAACGAAAAAAATGATGGTAATGCAATCGCGGCCTTGCATGGTCAACTTGATGCAATTAATGCTTGGAGCATCCGCTCTCGCGCCTCTAGCCTATTACATGGCCTAGGTTTTAGCCAAAACCAGTTACAAGAGCCTGTAAAATCTTTTTCAGGTGGATGGCGTATGCGCCTTAACCTTGCTCAAGCGCTGCTATGTCGCTCAGACCTCTTGCTGTTGGACGAACCGACCAACCACCTTGATTTAGATGCTGTTATTTGGCTAGAAAAATGGCTCAAAAGCTATCCCGGCACATTAATATTAATTTCTCATGACCGAGACTTCCTCGATCCTATTATCGATAAAGTGCTGCATATTGAACAAGAAACAATGTTCGAATATACGGGCAACTACTCCTCATTTGAACGTCAACGCGCCACGAAACTCGCTCAGCAACAATCTCTCTATGAGAGTCAGCAGGCTAAAGCGGCTCACTTACAAAGTTATATCGACCGATTTAGAGCAAAAGCCACCAAAGCGAAACAAGCACAAAGCCGTATTAAGATGTTAGAGCGTATGGAAATGGTGGCACCTGCACATGTGGATAATCCGTTTCATTTTTCATTCCGCCAGCCAGAGAGTTTGCCAAATCCATTATTAAAAATGGAGAAAGTCAGCGCGGGTTATGGTGATAAAGTCATCCTAAGCTCAATCAAATTGAATTTAGTACCAGGCTCTCGTATTGGTTTATTGGGCCGTAATGGCGCAGGTAAATCGACACTGATTAAACTACTTGCAGGTGATTTGCAACCTCTGCAAGGCGTAGTATCGCTAGCGAAAGGGATTAAACTCGGCTATTTCGCACAGCATCAGCTTGAGTACTTGCATGCGGATGAATCCCCTTTACAGCACCTAGCACGAATTGCGCCACAAGAGACTGAACAACAGTTACGTGATTATTTGGGAGGGTTTGGTTTTAAAGGCGATCAAGTTACTGATCCTAGCGGGCGTTTTTCTGGAGGGGAAAAAGCACGCTTAGTGTTGGCATTGATTGTTTGGCAACGGCCTAATCTGTTACTACTCGATGAGCCAACCAACCATCTTGATTTAGATATGCGCCAAGCCTTAACAGAAGCTTTAATTGATTTTGAAGGTGCATTAGTTGTCGTTTCCCATGATAGGCACTTATTACGCTCAACAACGGATGATTTGTATCTCGTGCACGACGGTTTAGTAGAGCCTTTTGATGGTGATTTAGATGATTACCAGCAATGGCTAGCAGAGCAAAATAAACTGGAATTGCAGCAAGTTCGTGAATTGCAAGAAAAAGAGCGACCAACCAATAACGCAACGGTCACTGCGCAAGATAGGAAAGATCAAAAGCGCCGCGAAGCAGAGTTTCGTCAACAAACTCAGCCTATCCGTAAGAAGTTGATTGAGTTGGAAAAGAAAATGGAGAAACATTCAGCGCTGCTAGCAGAATTGGAAGCAACATTATCTGACGCTGCAATTTATGAGCAAGAGCGTAAAGCTGAATTGACCGAGTGCCTGAAAAAGCAAACGGAGCAAAAAAACGCATTAGAAGAGGTAGAAATGGCGTGGATGGAGTTGCAAGAGCAGCTTGAAACCATGACTAGCGAATTTGAGGCCAACGCATAATTGTTTGATTAAGATAGCCCATTTAATATCGGGCTATCTTTTATCGCTTATTCGTCACATGTTTTCACACACATCACATAATATTGGCCATCAATAATTTCTGTTCCTTCTGTTTCATGCTCAAACCCGGGAAATTCACTATCCCATGCCTGTAAACTCCGTAGATAATGAATATGCGGGCTATTTTCATCACCAAAGTTCTCCCCCGATAAGAGCATCGGGATCCCCGGTGGATAAGGGATAATCGAGTTTGCAGCCACTCTCCCCATGAGCTGATCAACGGGTACGGCTTCAACACGGTTAGCGACTATTTGTTGATAGGCATCGCGTGGGGTCATCATCACTTGAGGTAATTGCGAATAGGCCTGATTTAATCGTGCACCCGGATTATTTTTTTGTAGATAGGCAAACATTTTATCGCCGAGATCACGTAATCCCATTTCACCATAAATTTCAGGTGCTGACGCCACGACTTCGGGTAACACCTTTTTCAAGGCAGTGTTGTTATCATAATGGCGTTTAAAGGAAAGTAACGTATTAACTAATGTTCCCCATTTTCCTTTGGTGATGCCCATGGAGAATAAGAACATAATTTGGAAATCCGTCGTTCTTGTTGGCACAATGCCATAGTGATTCAGCCATGCTGTCACGAGAGCGGCAGGAACCCCTGTATCTAACAGCTTTCCATCGTCTCCCATACCGGGAGCAAGAATACTCACTTTAATGGGGTCTAGCATGGCCCAATTATCAGGAATATCATTAAAACCATGCCATTTATCTTCAGGGTGCATTACCCAACAACTCTGTTCCCTCATCAATAATTCAACAGGTGCATCTTCAAAGGCGTATCGTTTCCCTGTTGCGGGGTCTTTCACCATCTCCTGATTCCAAGGTTTGAAAAACCATTCATCATCATTGAGAAACTCTTTATATAGGTAGGCTAAAGATTGCCTAAAGTCGATAGATTCTCGGATCACTTCATCCGTCAGTGAACGTCCACTATTGCCGTCCATCATGTCGGCAGCAATATCATTAGATGCACAAATAGCATATAGCGGTGAGGTTGTTGAGTGCATTAGATAGGCTTGATTAAAACGATTAAAGTCAATGGCGTTACGCCCGTTACGCACATGAATAAACGACGCTTGAGACAGCGCATTGAGTAATTTATGGGTGGAATGGGTAGCGAAGATAGTCGGCTCGTTTTCTGTCCGCTCTTCGTCACGCATGGCAAAGTGGTTACGATAAAGCGGGTTAAAGCGCGCGTAACCATACCAAGCCTCATCAAAATGAATACGGTCTAAAGAGCCATCGAGCAAATCTTGCACTTTACGTGCGTTATAGCAGACACCATCATAAGTACAGTTAGTCACCACACTATAAGCGGGTTTTTGCTTTACTTTACCTTTCGTTAACGGGTTAGCCGCGATTTTAAATTTAATCGCATCTGGGGTCATTTCTTTTGGGTAAATTGGCCCGATAATACCGTAACGGTTACGACTTGGGATCATATAAACGGGTTTTGCTCCCGTTAAAATCAAGCCCTGCTCGATCGATTTATGGCAGTTACGGTCAATCACCACCACATCATCATCGGTCATACAGGCCTGCATAATTGTCCGATTAGAGCCGGACGTACCGACCACCACGGAATAAGATTGGTCGGCGCCAAAAATGCGAGCGGCGTTCTTTTCACACTCACCAAATGCACCGGTATGATCCAGTAGCGATCCCACTGCCACCCGTTCAATACCAATATCTGTACGAAAGAGATTTTCACCAAAGAAATCATGGTAAATACGTCCAGCAGGCGTTTTGGTAAAACCAACACCTCCTTGGTGCCCCGGCGCTGCCCATGAATATTCATGAACATCACTGTATTTAATGAGGCTTTTCATGAGCGGCGGGAGTAGTTGTGAGCGATAACGTTGGATAGCGGCAAGTACTCGACCCGCAATAAAGTCGGCAGAGTCCTCCAATATCCATGCGAACTCGTCAACTTGCTCCATCATATTGCGGTCAAAGGCGACCAATGCCTCTTCACGGTCACTAAGCAAGAAAACCGGTACATCTTCTTGCCTTCGGTGTAATTGCGTAATTAAGCGATGTGCTTGGATTTGTTCGTCACGATCCGACATATCGCGACCGTATAACAAGCAATCAATACTGGTATTTGAACGGATATAAGCGAGGCCATCTTCAAAGTCACGAATAATGACAGTTTCCACATGCTCATCATTCAACTCACTGGCAAGTCTTGCTACAGCATGGCTAATCACGGAATCTTTATCCGTTAGCTCGGTATAAACAATTAGTGCCCTCATTAATAATGCCCCTATAAATTACGTCAAATTATTCACTCACTACATTAGTCTTAACGCAAATAGGTACTTTTTGCAAAAACAAGCGGATTACTAATTGATAAAAAACAGCTTTATTTTTATTCATCTAGCCTGTTGATCATGACTCGCGCATTCATCACCAACATTTTCGCCCGTGCTTCACGTTTTTGTAATAGCGCCATAAACAGCAGATCGGTTAAGGTATTTTGTGCCGTGCGTGAGGAAATCGATGAACTGCGCCATTCATTTTCTTCCGCGATACTCTCAAGCACATAATCAGCTAATTGAGCAAGCGGTGACAGCCGACTACGGGTGATTGCAATCACATTCGCACCTTGCTTACGCGCAATACTCGCGGCGGTCAGCATGTCTTTACGTTTGCCCGTAAAAGAAATGACAATCTGTGTATCTTGTGGGGTCAATGTCAACGCTGCAGCAATTTGCACATGATGATCGGACTCCACCAATGTGGTAATGCCTATCTTTTGTAATTTATAGCTTAAATCCTTCGCGGTTAACCCCGAGCCGCCAATGCCAACAATTTGTACACGCTGGGATTTATCAATGGCATCCACAATTTTTTCAAACAGTTTGAAATCGATATGGCGAGTTGTTTCAGTAATCGAATAATTTTTTTCTAATGCTAATTTTTGTGCAACTACCATCAAGTTATCATTTTGCGTGATACGGTTATGCAACGCCGTATGCGGATTGGCCTCATCAAATTGCTGCCGTCCGATGATCTCACTTAACGCTAACTTCAATGCTGGATACCCTTTGACACCGACTTTTTGGCTAAATTTCACCACAGCGGATTGGCTCACATTTAATGTTTCCGCTAACTGCTGTGACGATAAGCTCAGTACACGCTCTGGCTTCTCAAGAATAAACTGAGCGATCCTACGTTGGTTTTCCGCAAGTCTTGGCAGCAAACAAGTGATGGTATCCAGTAAAGTCATCCTTAATTCCTTATTTGTTGAATATAATAAAAAATAAATTATTCCTATTAGAATAACTTCATTACTTAGTTTTAATCCTTTAAATTCAATAAGTAATTTATTTAAGCAATCTAAATTATCCGAAAATATTCTTTCATATTGGCAATTCAGAATAGAGAACGCCGTGATCATTATCACATCACTGGAATAAATAATTCCTTAATATCGCCTCATTAACTGAGGTAGGAGTAATTTATTATGACCATTGACTTAAGCAGAATGGTAACTGAAAGCCGTAACGCCGCGAGCACCAATATCGATCAACTGTCGACCATCGATATGTTGCAAGTCATTAATAACGAAGACAAGCAAGTGCCTTTAGCGGTTGAGAAAGTCCTGCCGCAAGTTGCCCAACTTGTCGATAAGGTGGCCCAAGCATTTCTTAATGGTGGCCGCTTAATTTATGTTGGTGCTGGCACTTCTGGCCGTTTAGGAATTTTAGATGCCAGTGAATGCCCTCCTACCTACGGTACACCTCATGAACAGGTGGTCGGCTTAATCGCTGGCGGCCACCAAGCTATTTTTCGCGCTGTGGAAAATGCCGAAGATAAGCCAGAGCTGGGTGAGCAAGACCTGCTTAATATCCAATTTAACGATAAAGATGTTTTAGTGGGTATCGCGGCAAGTGGGCGTACACCTTATGTACTCGGGGCACTGGCTTATGCGCGCAAGGTCGGCGCAGTTACCGCTTCAATCAGCTGTAATCCGAATAGCCCTGTCGCAAATGCTGCCGATATCGCCATCACCCCTATTGTCGGGCCTGAAGTCGTGACTGGCTCTTCACGTATGAAAGCAGGTACTGCACAAAAACTGGTGCTCAATATGATCACGACTGGCGCCATGATCCGTATCGGAAAGGTTTTCGGTAATTTAATGGTGGATGTCGAGGCAACCAATGCCAAATTGGTTGAGAGACAAGTCAAAATTGTCATGGAGGCAACTGAGTGTGACAGGCAAACTGCGGAGCTAGCACTACAACAATGCCAAAGACACTGTAAAACTGCAATTTTGATGATCTTATCTGGGCTTGATGCTCAGGAAGCGCGTCAATTGCTATCGGACAACCAAGGTTTTATTCGTACAGCTCTTAATGTCGCAAAGTCCGTTTAATACACGGGAACTGATAGGGTAAATGGCATGGCTAAAATAACAAAAGAAATGATGCAGGCAATCCTGCAAAATGTCGGGGGTAGTGAAAATATTCGTCATGCAGGAAACTGTATGACACGTTTACGTTTGACCCTCAACAATGACCAACTTGTCGATAAAACAGCAATTAAACAGATCCCCGGCGTTCTTGGTGTGATTGAAAGTGAAGATCAATTGCAGATTGTACTCGGCCCCGGCAAAGCACAAACCGCCTCTGATCTCATGAATCAGCTCTTAGAAAGCGATGAATCTGGTTTCTTTTCTAACATCGATACATCATTAGAAAATAACTTAAATGCCCTCGCTTCATCCAATAAACAGCAAATGAAGCAAAAGCAAACAAGTGCAATTCATCGTTTTTTATCTAAGTTTGCGACCATTTTTACCCCTCTTATTCCGGGCTTTATTGCAGCAGGCTTATTACTCGGTTTTGCTACGTTAGCAACTCAAACCCTTTACCCTGGGGGTTTACCGAAGTCGCCTGAACAACAGACATTCGCAGTTCATCTGATCCTGTATATGTCAGTGTTTAGTAAGGGGCTATTTAGCTTTTTAAGCATTCTGATTGGTTATAACGCGCAAAAAGCATTCGGTGGAAGTGGCGTCAATGGTGCTATCATCGCTGCACTATTCGTCCTTGGTTATGACCCAAATGCCACTTCAGGGGTCTTTTCTGGAATGACCAACTTCTTTGGTTGGGATATCGACCCGCGTGGTAGCATTATTGGCGTGTTAATCGCTTGTATTTTCGGTGCATCGGTTGAAAAACAAGTCCGTAAAATCATTCCTTCTAACCTCGATATGATTTTAACATCAACCATCACGTTGCTTATTGTTGGTGCTGCCGCTTATGTTGTCATTATGCCACTAGGAAGCTGGTTATTTAATGGCATGTCATGGCTGTTTATGCACTTAAACGGTAATCCTTTCGGAACGGCAATATTAGCGGGTTTATTCTTGATTGCGGTGATGTTTGGTGTACACCAAGGGTTTGTTCCCGTCTACTTTGCCCTAGTGGATGCACAAGGCTTCAACTCCCTATTCCCTATTTTAGCAATGGCGGGGGCAGGACAAGTCGGTGCAGCATTAGCGCTCTATGCGAAAGCGAAGAAAGGCTCTATCTTACGTAATCAAATTCGTGGCGCTATCATTCCGGGTTTCCTCGGTATCGGCGAACCGCTGATTTATGGTGTCACCTTGCCTCGAGTAAAACCTTTTGTAACGGCTTGCTTGGGGGGTGCTGCGGGTGGTTTCTTCATTGGGCTAATCGCTTGGATGGGGTTACCTGTCGGGCTTAATACCGTATTCGGGCCATCGGGTCTTGTCGCCATTCCGCTAATGACATCAGCCCAAGGCGTATTTGCAGGAATGGCTGTGTATGTTGGTGGTATTGCTGTTGCTTATGTATGTGGATTTATTTTCACTTACTTATTTGGCAGCAAAAATATCGATTTAACATAAAGCCAATCAATGCAATGGGGGGTTGTCTATCCCCCCTTTTTTATTCGAGCCAAATTAATGGCACACACGCCGCGGTTAATAGCCCCATCACTAAGTTGAAAATAAACCACGCTCTGCGACTTTTTAGAAAATGGCCGATCAACGCTCCGCCCGCCATCCAGATTAGCCCTGCCACAAAATTAACGGTAACCACCGCAATACTCATGATGATAATGGATTGCACAAACAGTTCTCCGGGTAGACTATAGCTCCCCACAGCACCTAACCCCATCATCCATGCTTTAGGATTTAAAAATTGTAACAAACCACCTTGATACCATTTGATATTTTTTGTTGCTGTCGTTTCTGTTTTTAGTGGCGAATAACGAGCCGTAGCGGTTTTCCATGCTAACCACAATAGGTACGCACTACCCGCGACTTTCATCGCCACATGCAAAGCAGGATAAAGCAATAAAAGCGCTGCAACACCGAAAGCGGAGAGGTAAAGTATTGATTGCATGCCTAACATAATCCCTAATAATAAGGGAATACTGCGACGAAACCCATAATTTGCCGTGCTTGATGTTAATAGCATGTTATTAGGGCCAGGTGTTATTGCTGCAATGAATAGAAATGTAAAAAGAGAAAAAACCAGCCCTAGACTCATTTATAATCAATCCTCAAAAATTGAGCATACTTGCATCATAAAAAAATAACAGTATGTTATGTGCCCTACAAGGGAATTACTAAATTAAATTAAGGCTATGTCAGAAAACTTTCGCCCTATTAATTGGGCTAAAAATCCACATCTTCAAACATTATTGCCAAGAATTTTTCGTAGAACGCCGAAAATCAAACCAATTTGGCAACGGCTAGAGCTACCTGATGGCGACTTTATTGATCTTGCATGGAGTGAAGCTCCCGAACAGGCAAGCAAAAAACCTCGTTTAGTCATCTTTCATGGCTTAGAAGGTAACTTTAAAAGCCCCTATGCGCATGGGATGCTTGAAAGTGCCCAAAAACAGGGATGGCTGGGTGTGATTATGCATTTTCGCGGTTGCAGCGGCGAGCCTAACCGCCAAAAACGGATCTATCACTCTGGCGAAACCAGTGATGCACGTTACTTTTTGCATTGGTTAAAGCAGACTTGGGGGGATGTTCCGACAGCGGCTGTTGGTTATTCTCTTGGTGGCAATATGTTAGCCTGCTATTTAGCGGAAAATGGTGATGATGCCGATATTGATGCAGGTGTTGTTGTTTCCGCACCTTTAATGCTAGAGCCTTGCTCAATCCGTATGGAAAAAGGGTTTTCTCAATTTTACCAACGCTATTTACTTAATGGATTAAAGCGTAACGCAACACGTAAACTCGTTCGCTACCCGGGTTCATTACCGCTTAATTTGCTACAATTAAAGCAGCTAAAACGTATTCGTGAATTTGATGATGTGATCACCGCAAGAATTCATGGTTTTGAGAATGCGACCGACTATTACCAGAAATGCAGCGCATTACCAAGACTGCCTCGTATTACAAAACCAACATTAATTATTCACGCAAAAGATGACCCTTTTATGGCACCTGAAGTCGTGCCAGATATCTCACGTTTACCTGCTAATATTGAATACCAAATGACAGAGCATGGTGGGCATGTTGGTTTTGTTAGTGGTAGTTTAAGAAAGCCAGAAATGTGGCTAGAGAAACGTATTCCACAGTGGCTAACACCGTATTTGGATAAACAATCATGATTATTCCTTGGAAAGATTTAGCACCTGAAACTTTGGAAAACCTAATTGAAGCTTATGTGCTCCGTGAAGGAACGGATTACGGCGAGCATGAAAAGACGTTACAGCAGAAAGTGGATGATGTGAAACGGCTGTTAGTTTCTGGGGAAATTGTGCTAGTCTGGTCAGAATTGCACGAATCTGTTAATTTTATGCCTAAAAATCAGTTTCGCCCGTAACCCCGTTTCGCTCATGGCTTAAACAGCGTGGACGTAACGCAACACAGGGAGTCCACGATGTCAAAAAAGCACCCCATTATTGCAATTACCGGTTCTAGTGGTGCTGGAACCACCTCAACAAGTCTGGCATTTCGTAAAATATTCCACCAATTAAATATTCAAGCCGCAACCTTAGAAGGTGATAGTTTCCATCGTTATACTCGGCCTGAAATGGACATGGCTATTCGCAAGGCGAGAGAGCAAGGCCGCCATATCAGCTACTTTGGCCCAGAAGCCAATGACTTCGCCTTATTAGAGCAGACACTGTTAGAGTATGGCTTACATGGTAATGGTAAATCGCGTAAGTACCTGCATACCTATGATGAAGCGGTACCGTATGGGCTTCAACCCGGTACATTTACGCCATGGGAGTCCCTGCCTGCGAACAGTGATATTCTTTTTTATGAAGGCTTGCATGGCGGGGTGGTGACGCCAGAAAATGATGTTGCACAACATGTTGATTTATTGGTGGGCGTTGTACCAATTGTTAACCTTGAATGGATTCAAAAGTTGATCCGCGATACGACCGAACGCGGCCATTCACGTGAAGCCGTCATGGACTCCGTCGTTCGTTCAATGGGGGATTACATCAACTATATTACGCCGCAATTTTCACGTACGCATATTAATTTCCAACGCGTCCCCACTGTCGACACATCAAACCCATTTTCTGCGAAAGCGATCCCTTCACAAGATGAAAGTTTTATTGTGATCCGTTTTAGGGGGCTAGAACAAATTGACTTCCCATATTTACTGTCCATGTTAAACGGCTCATTTATATCAGCAATGAATACCATTGTTGTTCCTGGCGGTAAATTAGGCTTAGCCATGGAATTAATTATGACACCTCTCGTTGAAAAATTAATAAAGCAGAAACACGATTAAGCGCCGATGATGCTTATTATTATTTAATAAATAAGCATCATGAATTAAAAAAATTATATAATTAATAAATAAATTATTGATTCTGGATTTCAAAACTGTGGGTAACTTTAACCGCTTTTTCTAACATTAAAGAGACTGAGCAATATTTTTCAGCCGAAAGTTGAACTGCACGTTCAACCGCTTTTTCCGTTAAATCCGTTCCAGTTACAATAAAATGTAAGTTGATATGGGTAAAATAACGTGGAGCTTCATCGCGGCGTTGTGAGGTTAATTTAACTTCACAACCTTTTACGTCATGGCGGCCTTTTTGTAGAATAGACACAACATCCACTGAACTACACCCCCCAACCGCCATTAACACCATTTCCATTGGACTTGGAGCTTTATCACCTGAATTGCCATCCATCATAACTTGATGGCCTGATGCTGATTCTCCTAAAAATGAGAGACCTTCAACCCATTTAACTCTTGCTTCCATATTTAATTCCCCTAGGAAAATATTTTCTAAAAGATAACATTGTTGCATAAATACTTTCAATCAAATAGCTGCTTTAAGATGCTGAACCGATAAAAGCAAGACTTTCTCGGTTGAATATGTTACAAACAAAGTTCCACCTGATAGGGTTAAGATCAAAACTCAAGGTTTCAATTGATAATATTATAGTGTTGGTATTAACTTGCTCTATAATGCGAATTAATATGCTAAGCTAGTGACTTTAAAAACCAGCCGTTCTCGTTACAATTAACTGAATGGCTGTATTAACATACAGAGGATAACGCTAATGGTTCTCGGCAAGCCACAAACAGACCCTACTCTTGAATGGTTTTTGTCACACTGCCATATTCATAAATATCCATCCAAGAGCACTCTGATTCATCAGGGTGAAAAAGCAGAAACCCTTTACTATATCGTTAAAGGCTCAGTGGCTGTTTTAATCAAAGATGAAGAAGGCAAAGAAATGATCCTCTCCTATTTAAATCAGGGAGATTTCATTGGTGAACTAGGGTTATTTGAAGAAGGACAAGAACGTTCAGCTTGGGTTAGAGCAAAAAGTGCCTGCGAAGTCGCTGAAATTTCTTACAAAAAATTCCGTCAACTTATTCAGGTCAATCCTGATATTCTTATGCGCCTTTCTGCGCAAATGGCAAGTCGCCTGCAAACCACCTCAGAAAAAGTAGGTAACCTTGCTTTCCTTGATGTGACAGGCCGTATTGCACAAACTCTGCTTAATTTAGCGAAACAGCCCGATGCGATGACGCATCCAGATGGGATGCAAATTAAGATCACTCGCCAAGAAATTGGCCAAATCGTTGGTTGTTCACGCGAAACCGTTGGTCGCATTTTGAAAATGCTAGAAGACCAAAATCTGATCTCCGCACACGGTAAAACGATTGTCGTGTACGGTACTCGTTAACCGATATTAGTCTCACCACTTTGGTAAGACCGCGATTGCATAATGGCTTTATATCTTTGATATAGAGCCATTTTTGCTTCAACATCACCGAAAACCAGAAAATAGCATTAATATCGTTATTTTATATTATTCATATCTACTAAAAAATAAAATCTAGAATAATTAATATACTATTATTTGAAGGTTTTATTAAAATGAAAATAAGTGAACATCGTCCATCCCTAAAATATATCAACCAAACAATCACGGCTCATGCAGAGATGCTAAAGCGTGGCAATATGACCCCTGAGACAATCTCTGAATCATGCCGGATAAAAAGAAATAATTTAGAGGCAAAATATAAGTTTCTTAACGAAACAAATAGCATTAAGCCAATATCAATCACCTTACCTACACCAGTAAAATTCGATGACAACGCATTTAAAGAGCGACAAGCTAAAATCGATGCGGCAATGAATATCGCCAATATCCTAAAGGAGAGTCAACTCCCTTCTCTGCCCTCATTATCGTTACCATTGAACTATTCATTAAAATCGAAGCATTCAACAAATACGATTAAAGAGCATGATTGTAATATGAGTGGTAACCAGTCAGCTCATTCGCTAAATATACCTAGACCCACAACGGATCTTCGACAAAAACTTGAGCAGTTGAGATCTAAATGTGAGAGGGTTGCTGCTAATTTAGATGCTAATAGTTATTCTGCTGAATCACTAAAGGTGAATTCAATGATCCACCTGAAAAAATTAGAACTCAATGCAAGCCTTATTGGCACTGACTACTCAGAGCTGGATTTAGTATGGTATATGGATAAAAAAGCACAAACTCAATCCGAGAAAGAGGCAATAATTAAAAATTTCACGCCCCCAAAACCAATCGCACATTAAAAAGGAAGCCGAATTCCCCTCAAGATACCGACTATCACTCAGGAATTAGATCAACCTAGAAAAAAACGTTCCATTCATCAGGCTACTGACATTATTTCATCTCATTCTCAGGGCAAGGGGCGAGTGATTATCAATGGGCAGGTAAAAAGAGACCTGAGTGGAGTGGCATTATCCCCTTCGACTGCCGATCCGCGCAAAACAAATATCGATAAAATGTCCAAGAAAGAAATTAGCATTAATCATACAAAAAATATCAATACAAAAAGTGCTAGGGCATGTTGACCTTTGCTGTTTATTTTTTAATAAATCATATAGGGAGCCACATGACTGAACATGCTAAGGCGACCATGCTTTTATAATTGCTTGTTAATTTGTGATACCGAGTTACGACGGCTCGGTATTTCTAAATTTACAGGAAGGCATTTTCAACTACGTGCCAATATTACTTGTCCACAGCTCCTTAATTGAGACAGCGATAATTAGATTTTTAGCCCGAAAAATATAACGCTTGTTGCCGACATCCAGTGTGTGGACTGGCTGAATCATGCCAATGAAGTTATTTATTGAATAAGTGAAATCAAATCTCAGTAGATAAAATTAACTACTGGTAACTGATTGAACAGTTAAGGATTTTTAAGTCTATAGTCGAGGTGATTGTACTGTAAAAACACAAACAGCTAAAGAACACGCGGTAAAATCAAGATAGTATACCATGGGGTACTTGCGCCCCCGCCCATAGCTGATTATTAGTGGTCAGTGGCAGAATGAGCTCGGGTTTACGGCAGGCAGTCACTTTACCCTCACACACCAAGCCGAGTCGTTGATTATCCGGCTGGCTGATAATTTCAATCCTTCTTTATCTGCCATTGCGGCAATATCCACATACAGGCTCTTTTGTCACCCTCATATTCATATCTCGACCAACGGTAATAATTTTCATATGCTTGCGAATAGTACCAACTTCAGCATGTGCAGAAGCCATATTTCCATTTGATACATATTTGCTAGGATTTTTTCTACGTTAGTTTCATTCTATCGTTAATTAACGTTGGACGATTTTTATCACCTAAAAAATAATCCGGTCTATTTCCTTGGTTAGTCTCTTTAAATATTTCGCTTTTTTCTTTATTTATTAATTAATTCCGCTTTCACCTTCGGAATAGATGTATGTGTATTGGCATAGTTAATTTGGCCACCTAAATAGAGCTGTTATTATACACTGCATAACTTAACAGGTGACATGTTTGTTAAGTGCTGTAAGTAAACTCATGTATTTGCTATAAAATCTAAACCAACATACAAAGAGGGGGGAATCCCATACCCCGGCGCTTCGCTTGGGGTAAAACCCAGCCCGAGTTTTATTCCCACCATTCCACGATATGATGAAAGCCCGCCTGTGCTCCGCGTCATTATTTGAAATCGGCACATTCTTCCTATTCGACAGCCTCAAGAAAAGAAGAGATAAAAAAGAGAGTAGAGCGTCGGTATATCAACGATAAAAGCGGTAAAGAAAGTCATTGCTGTGGCAGCGATGGGTTAATGAAACTATATCGTATGTTGGTCTAAATGTTGTAAAACACCTCTTCTAAGATTGTATTTTATGCACTGCAAAATATTCTACTTTTAATTTTCATTATCTATTGATTAAATGTAAATTATTTGTAATTGACCTTGCATTAATGTTACATGTTGGTTATAAAATAACGTGTTTTAAACGGCTTGATTGGTTTTTGGAGTTACTATCGTTTTAAAAGGCATTCAAAATGTATGGAATAGAGAATTTGACATCTATGGGGATTTTTGCATGTGTGGTCGAGTGTTTAAGTTTCACTGATGCCGCTAAATTGCTTGGAATGTCCAAGTCGTCAGTAAGTCGAGAGATTTCCACTTTAGAGATAAGATTAGGGGAGTCCCTACTGAAGAGAACGACTCGTAAAATTGAAATAACAGAGTTTGGATTAAACTATTATCAATATTGCTTCAAAATATTGAACGAATTAAAAGAATCTGAAAGTTTTGTTAAAGGCTATTACGAGAAACCGGCAGGAACAATCGCAATGCTTGCTCCAACAACTTTTGGTATTCAATGTGTTGTTCCTACCTTAAATTCTTTTCTATCACATAACATTCATGCCAAAATTGATTTAGACCTTTCAGATAAAATAATTGATATTAAAAACAGTAGTTATGATATAGCAATTCATGTTTCTCAAGATACACCCTTACATGAACACTGCAAGTTTATAGGTTCAATTCAGTGGGGGTTGTATGCCACACCACGATACATTGCACAAATTAAGAAGATAAATGCCCCTTCTGATTTACCTACTCGTGACTTCCTTCTCTTTCGTGGCATAGCGAGAACATTATCTTTATCTTTTAAGCGAGAAAAACAGAGAGTGGATATCAGCGTACAAAGTCGATTTCGTAGTAATAATAGTATTGCATTGATGAGCATGGCACTTTCAGATTTTGGAATTGCATATTTACCAAATTATGTTGCTAGTGAATATCTGGCCTTGGGGAAACTTGAAAGAATATTACCGAATTGGAGTATGGATGAATATAAAATATGGCTATTATTAAAAACCAAGGACACTCTTACATCGAGTGTCAAAAACTTTACGAGTGAATTACAAAAATGTATTACTAAAGATCGAGTTAAAGATAATCAGTAATATCTAACTCTCCTTGCCTAAGAATTGTAATTGTGTCATTTATTAGAGATATGTGTGTAGTAGCTTTGGTTTGCATATTCTTATTTCTAGTGGGTACGACAAGGTCAACAGCAGTGCCGAAACCTTCTCTGGCTTTCGTAAAACTAACAAGCTTAGTTGAATTGCCATAATAACCAGCAGGAATAACGGCTAAAGGCATTCCTAAAACGGTAATAATTTCGCGGAAAATAGCGTTTTTAACACATACTACAGCAATTGATTTATCCGGTAGGATGTTATTAAAAGCCGCTTCGCTTGCTTTTAAACTAATTTTTAATGGGCCAGGCCAAAAAGTGTTGCTCAGTATATCAAGTTGAATTCTCTCCCATGCACTAACATCAATCCAATCCCAGATTTGTTCTAATTCAGTAAAACAAAATGTGATTTCTTTTACATTCAGTATGGATTTTTGATTAACCAACCAATCTAAGGCCTTAGCGCTATTCGGATTTACAGCAATAGCAAAATGAGTATCAGATGGCACTAAAATAGTGCCATCGTTGTTCAGTATATTAATAACTCGTTCTATAAATGACATGATTGCTCTTTAAGGCGCTAATGCGCCTATATTTTAGTAGTAGTCACCGTGCCGAAAATCCCATGAATTAAATGTATTTGATAATATTTTAATAATCTTATCTACATCCAGCCCCTTACGGATAAGGACAGGACACGGAGTTATATTCCTGTTTTTTTGTTGTTCAGGCACAATGTTCCCTTTTTTATCAACCATGGAAATCATTACACCTTGTTCGTACCTTGTTTTTTCAGTTTCATTAGGCTGAATGGATTTGACATAGTCATTGGCACAGATGATTAAATCAGTATATTCTTCGATACGAGAGCCAATGTTTTCTACTAAACCTCTATTTCCTTGTCCGGATGGATTGGCTGAGCTAGCAAATGATAATTTCCCGTGCTTTTCCCATAACGATTTAGCGATAATTTCTCCAGGTTTACCAAATTTAATGACAAAACAGCTAGTACGGCGGTTGTCCATCATTAATTCTTTGATTCCATTCGAAGGTAGGTTGTTAATAGCTTCTTCTTTCCACGGCAAAATGCATCCCAAAAGAATGTCCTCATCCCAATGAGTTTGATAAAATTTTTCAATCTCTGGCGTCATTTGCGCTAAGCTTTTTAACTGCTCAATACTTCCACACAATACAACACCGGGCTTATTTCGATTTCTTTGTTTTGCTTCAAATTTACGCTCTAAGCCTTCTTTGTCTGAAGTCATAATGATATATCCTACCTTGGTAGGGCAAACAATCATTCCACCAGGAGCAGATAAAACCTTCAAAGCCTCAGGTTGCTCACTACCATTCCAAACTACTTTTTTATCATTCATATTTTGCTCTCATCTTTATCAATACAGTTATGTTCCATATAGATTGACTGCAATGTCTGATGTGACCAACTAGATTGTCAAATTCGAAATGATTGTTTAAGAGCTGCAACAATTAATAGCAATAACAATAAAATCCCCTATTTTGTAAAAAATCATTTAATAGAATCATTGCCTTTCATTTAACTATAGGTGGTCGAATGTTTAACTATGCATTTAATGAATTTTAATAGGGCTAAAATATGAAATTACAAGTTGTTGGTTCTAATGAGTATGCTTTTTTAAGTAAAGACAATGAATTTAATTTTTTTGGCGGAAATGGAGAAAATAAATCCCCTGAGCTTTCATGGACAGATGTACCTGGTGGAACTAAAAGCTTTGCTGTGACAGTTTACGATCCGGACGCACCGACTGGTAGCGGCTTTTGGCATTGGATAGCATACGATATACCACATACCGTTAGAGTTCTTCCTGAAAACTCGGGTTCTAATATTGTTGCTAACAAGCTAAACATGAAACAGGCGGTTTCCGATTTTGGTCAATTAGGATATGGTGGCTGTTGTCCACCCGAAGGCGGCTCACCCCATCGATATATATTTTGTGTTTACGCCCTCAGTATAGAATCTCTTCCAGTCACCGCGGAAACCTCAAATGCAGTTATTAGGTACTTGATACATACCAATACAATTCAGAAAGCCGAATTTACAACCCTATATAAACGTTGATGAGATTGCTGTGGACATAAACATAAAAAAGATATGGATAGCAGTTACTAAACATCCTTTTAAATTAGTTGCAGTTATATTTTTTATTTCATTCTTTTCATTTTATATATATGGATATGACAACTCGAGCAAAGAAGCATTTATTAATGCCCGAGTGGCGCGAATATTGTCCCCAACACAAGGTACCCTTAATTTTTCTCACGGGATATTTCCTGGACAACATGTAGCTAAAAATCAAATGATTGGCTCTGTGCTGGCTGCCCCAGCTAATGATCAAATCATTCAGTTAACAGCACAATATAATGAATTAGATATACAAATAGCGGTAGTTAAAGAGCAGATTACAGGACTAGAGAAACGTCTTGCTATATATAAGACGCAACAAGAAAAATACATATCAGAAAGTGAGGTTCAACGAAAACTAGAGCTAAATCAGGCCAAATCAATACTGCTACAGTTAAGAAATGAATTGAAGGCTATTGATGAAAAAACGAGAGACTTTGTGCTGATAATTTTCAGTATATTTTATTTAATTGGGACTTCTATTGTATCTATTTTTTTCTCTAATTAATTAAAACACTAATAGTATTAATGCAAATTTGGAACAATTTAACCATATTTAGGAAATAAAAGTCTATTTAATATAATAATCATTGCACGTTCCAAAAATTTAAATTCTAATTATTTAACTTAAAGTGGAGAGATGAGCATGCAATCACCTGTAACAAATAATAAGAACCATTCAATGACGCTGACAGAGAAAATATTAGCGCGTGCTAGTGGCCGAGAATTTGTAGTGCCAGACGAAGTCGTTTTTGTGAAAGTTGATGTATTAATGTCTCATGACCCTTGCACTCCGGGCCTTGCTAGTGTGTTAAAGAAAGAATTCGGTGAAAATGCAAAGGTCTGGGATCCAACACGTTTTATAATGATTCCTGATCATTTCACTTATTCAGCCGATCCGCAGGCGAATCATAATATACGTATTATGCGTGAATTTGCTAAAGAACAAAAGATTAGCCATTTTTATGATGTGGGAACACCAAACTATAAAGGAGTCTGTCACATAGGTTTAGTTGAAGGTGGTCACGCACGTCCCGGAGAGGTATTACTAGGAACTGATTCACATACTGTAACTGCTGGTGCTTTTGGAGCATTTGCGATAGGTGTAGGTATTACAGATGGCGCTTATACATTAGGTACCGGAGAAATTCCTTTAAAAGTGCCTACCACAATACGTGTCAATTATACTGGCACTAAGCCTCCAAGTGTACAAGCTAAAGATTTAATTCTAGTTTTACTGAAACAATTGGGTGTGGCAGGCGCAACCTATCAAGCTATTGAATTTGGTGGAAATGTTATAGATGAATTGTCGATAGATGAACGAATGACTCTGTGTAATATGGTTGTGGAGTCAGGCGCGAAAAATGGGATCATGGTTCCCAACAAAGCCACCTTAGAATACTTGGACTCCAGGACAAATGTCCCTTTTACTGTAGTTGAGCCTGATGTTAATGCAAATTATAAGCATACAATTAATATTGATGTAAGCAAGTTGACTCCGATGGTTGCAAAACCTCATTCTCCAGATAATGTGGTACCTATCAATGAGCTGGGTGGTATTTCAATTCAACAGGCATATATTGGTTCGTGCACTGGAGGAAAGACGGAAGACTTCATATCTGCAGCTCGTGTTTTAAAAGGTCATAAAGTAATCATCCCAACTTATGCAGTTCCAGCCACTAAAGAAATATTTCATAATCTAATAACTACCTATATAGATGGTGTTTCGGTGTATCAAATACTTATTGAGGCAGGAATAAATCTTTCTTCGGAACCTGGCTGCGCAGCTTGTTGCGGTGGTCCTTCCGATACATTTGGCCGTATTAACGATCCCATAAGTGTTATATCAACAACTAATCGTAACTTTGTTGGTCGTATGGGAAATAAAGGCGCATTAATATATTTGTCATCCCCTTATTCTGTAGCTGCAACAGCTATTACCGGTGTAATAACAAATCCAGAGCGGTTTTTATCATGATTAATCAATCAAACATTCTTCGCGGCAAAGTCTACGTCTTGGGAGATAATATTGATACAGATCAAATTTTATCTGCTGAATACCTTAAAGTGAATCCAGCCACTGAAGAGGGGAGAAAAGAACTTGCAACACTAGCTATGTGTGGATTACCTGAAGGCTCGATTCCATTTGTGGACAAAAATACAGGCAAAGCTAAATATGATTTCATCCTAGCAAAAAATAATTTTGGATGTGGTTCCTCAAGAGAACACGCGGTCGTATCGCTTGGAGCATCTGGAGTTAAAGCTGTTATAGCGTTATCTTTTGCAAGAATTTTTTTTAGAAACTGTGTATCAACAGGGGAGTTGATGCCAATTACAATACAAAATAGTCACTTTCTGGACTGTATTAAAACGGGAGATATGATTGAAATTAATTTGAAAACTAATCAGATAGTAATACATGGAGAGACTTTAAATATGGCCCCAATCGGAGAACTTGCAAGTATTGTATCCGCAGGGGGGCTATTTGCCTATGCTCGACAAAATGAAAAAATGTAGAGCATTTATAAAACCATAAAGGACAAACAAAGCGCCTCACTTTCTCAGGGCAAGTCGCTTGTTTGTGTGTAGTGGCATAGTTAATTTGGCCACCTAAATAGAGCTGTTATTATACACTGCATAACTTAACAGGTGACATGTATAACAAAGCAAATTCGACGTAACTTCAGGGCGGAATTTAAACGAGAAGCGGCTCAATCAGTTCACTCGACGGCTGACTAAACTGATCGTTGAAACAACATTAAATATGGAATTGACTGAACACTTTGAGCATGAAAAAATCCCCCTCAATCAGGCTCTAATGATCCTGTGCGTAAAGTCATTTATTTAGCGATTGAATCGGCCTCTAAAAAGTAGAGTATGCCAATTCAAAACGGGAAACAGGCAATGAGCCGTTTTATTATTGTATTTGGTGACCGCCTAGATGGTCACCTTTAATGAAAGGCAAATACCCCAAATTATTTATAGGGTCAAAAAGACTCAAAGAGGTATTAACCTCTTTGAGTGTTAAAAATGTATTTATTTCAGAATACGTTCAATCGCTTTTTCTAATTTCAACATACCACTATTAACTTCTTCTTCCGAAATAATTAACGATGGCGTAAAACGTAATACATTAGCGCCAGCATTAAGCATCATTAATCCTTCATTGGCACAAGCTTGTAAAATATCTTTCGAACGATCTTTTAATTCCCCTTTAAGCTCTGCACCAATTAATAGCCCCATACCTCTAATTTCAGCAAAAATATTATATTTCTCATTCAGCTTATTCAAATGAGCAACAAATAATTCACGACGCTTTGTCACACCATCAAGTACCTCTTTTGTATTGATAATATCAAATGCTGCATTACCAACCGCACAGGCTAATGGGTTACCACCATAAGTGGTACCGTGAGTTCCCAACCCCATAGCTTGCGCAATTTCATGGGTTGTTAACATTGCACTGATAGGGAAACCGCCACCTAAAGCCTTAGCTGTAGTCAGAATATCCGGTGTCACGCCGTAGTGCATATAAGAGAATAACTGCCCAGTGCGCCCCATACCACTTTGTACTTCATCAAATACCAGTAATGCATTGTTATCATCACATAGCTTACGCACACCTTGCATAAACTCTTGCGTGGCAGCAGTCACACCACCTTCCCCTTGAACAGGCTCTAATACCACCGCACAGGTATTTTCATCTATCACCGCTTTCACGGCATCGAGATCATTAAATGGCACATGAATAATATCAGCAGGTTTCGGCCCAAAACCATCCGCATATTTCGCTTGGCCTCCAACTGAAACCGTAAAGAAAGTACGCCCGTGGAAAGCTTGTTTGAACGCAATAATTTTGGTTTTATATGGGCTGTGCTTGGTAATGGCATAATGGCGCGCTAACTTAAACGCAGCTTCATTAGCTTCCGCCCCTGAATTGGCGAAGAACACTCGCTCAGCAAACGTCGCATTGATCAGCTTCTGTGCCAATCTTAAGGTTGGCTCATTAGTAAAAATATTACTGACATGCCATAGTTTCTCACTTTGCTCACGAACAGCAGCAACTAATGCGGGATGACAATGGCCTAATGCCAATACCGCGATCCCACCAGCAAAATCGATATATTCTTTACCTTGCTGATCCCAAACTCGGCTACCTTCCCCACGGACAGGAATAAATTCCGCTGGAGAATAAATAGGTAAAATAACCTGATCATAAGTTTGCCGATTTACTGCTTGTGGTTCTTTCATACCCCTCACCTGCCTTATCCAATGCCTAAGTGAAAATATAATCATTAAATATGAATAAAAAATCACAAAAGAGCAATAGCAAAGCGAGTGATGGGAATGAATTTATTTTTTTATAGATACAGTGAGTAACTAATATTTTAAAAAATTATTCAGCAATTCATGGCCTTGTTCACTCAGAATACTTTCTGGGTGAAACTGAACCCCCTCAATTGGCAGAGTTTTATGACGTATTCCCATAATTTCATCTACGTCACCGTTATTCAGTGACCATGCTGAGACATCAAAAGACGCTGGTAATGTTTCTGCGGCAATAACGAGAGAATGATAACGTGTAACTGTTAGTGGCCGATTTAAACCTTTAAATACCCCTTGGTGGTTATGATGAATAGCCGATGTTTTGCCATGCATCACTTCTCTAGCCTTCACAACCGTTGCACCAAAGGCTTGACCGATCGCTTGATGACCAAGACAAATGCCTAAGATAGGGATTTTCCCTGCAAAATATTTAATTGCTTCAAGAGAGATCCCTGCCTCATCAGGCGTACAAGGGCCTGGTGAGATCACTAGGTGTGTAGGCGCTAACAACTCTATCTCTTCGATAGAAATTTCATCATTACGTTTAACGAGTACTTCCGCCCCTAATTCACAGAAGTATTGATATAGGTTATAAGTAAATGAATCGTAATTATCAATAAGTAAAAGCATAGTAGCCTATCCGACTGATTTTTATCATTATATGTTATATTCCCATACACAGTTTTTTGCGCTTAGCAATCAGAACTCTGACTAAAAAATAGCAAAAAATAGTCGGGGGCAGGTATCATAACACAGCCGAAGCAGGAAAATAGCCTATTTAAATCAAGTAATCTGATTTACTGAAGCCAGTTTCCATATAAAAATCATGGAATTATATTCACATACTGATAACAAGTTATTCTTAATTAATAAGAATAACAACGTTCCATTCTACATCTATTCATACAATTGCAAGACAACCGCTTAGGGCATGGCGTTTCATACCCTAAATCTGTTTATCGTTGAAAAACCCGCTTACCGTTTACAAAGGTTGCTTGTATTTCGCCTGCTGTATCACAGAGCGTTAAATTCGCTTGCTTGCTGGGGGCGATTGATCCCAGACGATCCGCAATACCTAATGCTTTTGCTGGATATAAACTGCCATGTAACCATGCTTGTGCGAATGATATGTCGCAAGCTTGCTGCAATGTTTTCACTCCTTGTTCGAGGGGTAAGGTACTCCCTGCGAGGCTACCACTTTCTGTTCTGACAACCCCCTTTTTCATCTGCACAGTCATTTCACCGAGAGAGTATTCACCATCAGGCATGCCAGTAGCACGCATCGCATCTGTAATCAGTAGTAACCGCTCCCCACAGCAGCGGTAAACCACTTTGATAGCGGCAGGATGTACATGATGACCATCACAGATTAATTCAACCTGACATTGGTCGTTGGTTAAGGCTGCACCGACCATGCCTGGCTCACGATGATGTAGGCCATTCATGCCGTTATAGCAATGAACAACCCCATCCGCACCTTGATTTAGCCCATCCTGAGTCAATGCATAATCCGCACTGGAGTGGCCAAGCATGACACGGATCCCTTGTGATTTTAACCAAGGTATTAGCTCAAGAGAGGTTGGATGCTCGGGTGCGAGAGCTACACATTTTAAACTTCCTTCAGCAAGTGATATCCATTGCTGTAATAGGGCTTTCTCAGGTTGGTGCAATAAGCTTTCTGGGTGAGCTCCTTTATGTTGGGCCGTAAAAAATGGCCCTTCAAGATAACTTCCTAGAATTTCGGCGCCATCTACCCCTTGCTTCTGACTATCTTTCACTTGAACCAATGCCCGCTCAATATCTTTATGCTGGGCGGTCACTGTTGTTGCTAAAAATGCGCCAACGCCTTTCGATGCTAAGAAACGAGATATATTATTGAGCGATTCATGGGTCGCATCCATCACATCGGCACCAGCACTACCATGAATGTGGGTATCAATAAGTGCAGGCAATAATGTGAATGGCAATAGCTCTTCAGCAGACTTCGTATTCGGGATAACGTGTTGGATACACCCATTATCATTCAATACGACTAAAACATTATCAGCCCACCCAGAAGGCAATAATGCCCTACGAACATATATCTGTTTATCTGATTTCATCATCTTACATCCTATCAGTGCCTCTTGTATGCGTCAGTAAACACGGCTTACATCATACCTGCACTGCCACAAATATTGATTTTACTTTCAACGACTTTACGCATTGCCTCTTTACCTGGTGTAATATATTTACGAGGGTCATTAGCGTCTGGGTGCTCAGCAAAATGCGCTTTGACAGCATCCGCAAAAGCAATTTTTAAATCTGTTGCCACATTCACTTTGCACACACCAAGTGAAATCGCTCGTTTAATCATCTCTTCAGGGATACCAGAAGCACCGTGTAGGACCAAAGGAATATCGACTTGCTGTTTAATCGCCGCTAAACGCTCAAAATCAAGGTGAGGTTCACCATGATATAAGCCATGGGCGGATCCTATCGCGACGGCCAATGAATCAATACCTGTACGCGTGATATACTCTTTCGCCGCCATAGGATCAGTATAGAAGCTATCTTTGCTATCAACGACTAAATCGTCCTCTTGCCCCCCTAATCGCCCTAACTCCGCCTCAACGCTGACATCATAATTTTGGCAATATTTCACGACTCTACTGACGGCTTCGATATTCTGTTCGAAAGCAAAGTGAGAGCCATCAATCATCACAGAACGAATACCGGCACGTACTTTATGGCAAATATCGTCATACTCCTCATGGTGATCAAGATGTAATGCAATCGGTAAGTGATTCACTCGTGCAGCTTCACGACAAATCGATACCATGTATTCCAATCCTGCATAAGTAAACGTGCTCGGTGTTCCTGCTAAAATAACGGGGGATGACATTGCTGCTGCTGTTTCGACAACAACTTGAACAGTTTCAAGGTTATGTACATTAAAAGCGGGAACTGCATAACCATTACGTTGTGCTTTTTTCAACATTTCACGGTTAGAAATTAAATACATATGCTCTCCTTAAATGCCATCATCATGAGCAACAGATTGTTTTTCACGTTGTTGCTCATGCCACAAACTGGTTAAACCCCGATGCCCACACTCCAATGCCATATCGCGGAATTCTGTTACTGACATTCCATCCCTCTCCAGCATCATTTCTGCGACCATTTGCATATTGGTTCCAGTGATAACTTGGTAGTTTTGATTTTCCAAGGCCATCAATGACGCTTGCCGAAATGGTGAGCCACCTAATAAATCTGTTAAAAAAACGACACCATCACCTTGATCACATTGCTGACTTGCCTTTCTTAATGCTTGTTGAAGCGAATCGGTACACATTCCCTCAGGAAAATCTATCGCAACACATTGTTCTTGTGGGCCAATAACCTGTTGTACTGCTTGTAACAGGCCACTAGCAAAACCTCCATGGCCTGTAATGACGACACCTAACATTTGCCATTCCTCTTATAAGAATCCAACTAATTTACCAAGCACGCCAAATACCACGGTGACACCAATTAATTTCACAGGTGAAAAACCTTTTTTCATTAGCCAGTAGACAAGTAACGTAAAGCTTAATGGCAATAAATTTGGCATCAGTTTGTCTAGAACGTCTGTCTGTAAAGCCACTTTTGCTTCACCAGCCGTCATGATTAGTGGTGTAGAAAGATGCACATAAGAGGCAACTAGGGCGCCGATAACCGTCATTCCAACAATAGAAGCGGCATGTGAGATATTTTTGGTATGTGCTTTTAGCATGGCTATCGCTTTTGTTCCCGCGCGATAACCATAATGAGCCAGTCCAAAACGCAATGCGAAATGCACGATATTGAACATAAGCAGAAAAATAATCGGCCCAAATAAACTGCCTTGTAGTGCGAGTGATGCCCCAATACCAGCACAGATGGGCAATAAGGTTAGCCAGAACAACGCATCGCCGATGCCGCCTAGCGGCCCCATTAACGCTATTTTCACTGCACGAATGGTGGAAATCTTCTCCTTGCTACGCTCCATCGCTAGCACTAAACCGGATAAAAATGTCACATCAAATGGATGCACATTGATAAATTCCATGTGCATTTTCATAGAATTAGATAAATCTTCCGGTTTTTTATGAATTTTACGTAACGCTGGGATCAAGGTATAAAGCCAACCGCCAGCTTGCATACGTTCATAGTTAAAAGAAGCTTGTAGTAATAGCGAACGCAGTGCCATAACGTTAATATCACGGTGAGTCAGTGCTGTTGCAGGTTCGCTATCAAGGTAATCATCACGCTCAACCTGACTAGTTGCCATCGCTTGAGCCATTCGTTGCTCCGCTTTTGCTGCCAGAGCTTCATCATTGTCATTAAATGCCATCATTCATCTCCTGAGCAACTTTAGGTGAGCTGCCGTTATCATTGTTGTCATTACGTGTGCGGTTGAAGAAATCAATCAGTGCGATTGCAAACGCGCCAAGTGCGACCGCAATAATGGGCATATTCAGGAAAGTCACTGAAATAAAACCAAGAATAAAATAGGCAACATACGTCTTTTTCATCATGATTTTCATCAGTAGTGAGAAACCAATCGCAGGCATCATGCCACCTGCCACAGCTAAGCCATCCAATAGCCATTGAGGTGCTTTTTGCACCATGGCGCTTGCGGCATCAGCACCAAAGTAGATGGGTAAGAAAGCAACAATAAAGTAGAAAGAAAACAGAATCAGGATCCCAAAATAGTTCACCATCTCAATACCGCGCCAATTGAGCTTTTTCACCATTTCGTCGCATTTATGCATCATGGGTGAATAGAGTGTGAACAGTAATGTGATACAGCCTTGTACCGCGATAGAAAACGGTACAGCAATACCGATAGCAACTTTAGGATCCGCATGTGTCATGATGGCAAATGTCGTGCCAATAATACCGCCAATCACGACATTGGGTGGCTGAGCACCAGCAAGTGGCACCATCCCCATCCAAACCAGCTCTAACGTTCCTCCGACTAATAACCCCGTTTGCACATCACCTAAAATCAATCCAACAATAGGCCCAATAACCACAGGTCGATGGAAGTGTGTCAAACCATTAAATAAATCGACCCCCGCGATCCCAGCAATCAAAGCGATAAGTAGTGCGTCAGTCATCATACTGACCTCCTTAGCTAATTAGCTTAGAGACGGCTTCCCCCGCCTCATCAGGTACACGACGAATTTCACAAGTGATCCCTAATTTTTCTAATTCGCGGAATGCATTAATATCGCTATCATCCACAGAGACCGTTTTATGAATTTGTTTTTTACCTTCGATAAAGTGCATATTGCCAACATTGACAAATTTGATAGGAACTCCACCTTGAACTAGGGTGAGTACATCTTGAGGCGTTTTACAAACGATAAAAATCTTTTGTCGATCCGCAGCCTTATGGATCACATCAATGGTTTTTTGCAGCGTAAAATAGCGAGTTTGTACACCATCGGAAACCACCATATCCATCAAAGATTGAGCAACGGGATCAACGGCGGCTTCATCATTTGCAACAACCACTAAATTAGCACCAAGAGAATTTGTCCAAGTCACGCCAACTTGACCATGGATCAAACGATTATCGATACGAGTCATCAATATATTTGGGGTAGACATACTCACTCCTATTATTATTTTGTTGATTTGTATGGGTATAGCTGAACACCTTTAACAACACGATTCACTTCCCCCGTCGGACAAGGGTTATCCGGTGATAAACCATGATTGAGAGAAGCTTCAAATGACAAAAGCTGTAAAAAGACGAGATAAGGAAATATCAACCAAATATCATTGAGTGGGCTATCAAGCACGACGGCCTGCTCTAAAGGTAAACTACTCAATGCCACAATGTGTTTTGCCCGCTGGTCATGTTTCAGCTCATTGAGCAAATCTATATCATAGTGACGGCAATACTCTTCGGCTGATAACATCACTATTACCAATGTTTCTTTATCAATCATAAATTTAGGGCCATGGCGAACCCCTAATGTTGAATCAAAGCGCGTTGCAACTTTCCCCGATGTGAGCTCTAACATCTTCAGCGCCCCTTCTTCGGCAATCCCCGTAAAACAACTTGAGCCAAGCACAACCATTCGACTAAAACCATTTCCTGTCATGCCTTGGATCATCGGCAACCATTGTGGAATGCCGGTTTCTGCAAGTGTGGCAATCTCTTCAACATAACTACGTGCTTGAGTAAAATCTTGAACACCAAATAGTAATAATGTCGCTAATGTCATACAGCTAAAGCTTGAGGTCATGGCAAAGCTGCTGTCATGAGAACCATCGGGCATGATTAAAGAGCAAACATGCTTTTTCCCTTCCGCATAACGTGCCAAAGCGCCATCTGGATTACAGGTCAACATAAGGTGATAAACATCGTCGAGTAGCTCATCTGCCAGCTCTACGACACCAACACTTTCAGGACTGTTACCCGAGCGAGCATAAGAAACTAATAATGTCGGTTTATGTTTATCGAGGTAATGCCAAGGTGTTGGTACAATATCGGTAGATGCATACGCATGTACGTCTAATCCACAATATTCACGTAACCAAGGTGCCATGGCTTTCCCTGCAAAGGCAGACGACCCAGCACCACATAACACAATTTGTAAATCCGGCTTGGCGAGCAGTTCAGATAAAAACGGTTGCCATTGCTCCGATTTAGCCGCTAACTCCCGATATAATTCACGCCATAAACGGGGCTGATGAGTAATTTCTTGTGCAGTAAACAGAGCGCCGTGCTGCTCTAACCATGATTGTGAATATGACAATATTTCCTTCATGCCACCGCTCCTTTTGACTGTGATTCACATGCCAACGCATATTGAAGTAATACGCTTCGAACCTTATCCATGACCCACGCTTTTGGGTCATTCTCTAAGTCACCGACTTTAACGGCTTCGGCCTGCTCTGGTAGGTATTGGCTCAGCATCGAAATCGGTACTGGGTTTTGCCGTAAATTGTCCAATAATTTCGCCACTGCTTTTTCAACTTCAGGCTCCGCCCAGTAATAGCGAATACGGTCACTTAAGCTATATTGTCTGTCGATGTATTGCTGATGAGCACTCCCTTTGTAATAAGGGCTCCAACGCTCTGGCTGCTCATTCATAATTTGTTCGAGGGTTGCGTGTAAATGGGCAGCATCACGCTCACCATTCCATTCACGATCTAATTTATCGAGTGCAAATAACCCTTCACGTAAAGCAAACGTTAATGCAGGGCCAACTTTTAAGATCGCAAAATGGTCGCGGACTAACTGACGATACGCCTTTAGTGCTTGGTAATCGGTAGAGTGTGCTTCATAAACAAGATGGGGAACTGATTCGATAAATTGGCTAAGTGCTTTCGCTTTTTCAGGTTGATAATGTTCAACATTGTGATGATCAAATTCGACCCCTGGCTGAACAACCAAGGCAATCACTCGGGGCCACACATCGGCTAACCCATGCTCTTGCCATTTATTTTTATGGATAGACAATGTGGTTTTAGCAGCTTCGGGCGATGTTACTTGTAATCCATCCATCGATTCTTTCGCACCGCCCGGCACAGGAACTTCTGTGCCAATAACATAAACAGGAGCTTCACCACCATGATCTTGCCAGCTACGTTCAGCCACTTGGCATAGCCTTGCCGCACGGGAAGCGACAACGTCATCGCTCAAAGGAATAGGGTCATCAGCACAAGACATTGAACAATCAAGGTGAATTTTACGAAAGCCTGCCGCAACATAATCATAAATGAGTGTTTCTGATAGTTGCATCGCCTCATCAGCGCAACGGTTTTGCCATGCATTAGGGCCTAAATGATCGCCGCCTAACCACACTTTTTCACGTGGGAAAGCCAATCGATCGGCGATTTTCCATACCATTTCACGAAAATCGCAAGGAAGCATACCGGTATAGCCACCGAACTGGTTAACTTGGTTAGAAGTGGCTTCAATTAATACTGAAGAGTTGCGTTGTTTAGCAAAACGAATCGCACTTTCTAGAACCCAAGGGTGTGCGGAACAGACAGAGTAAACCCCAACGTCCTCGCCAGATTTATGGCGATGGATCAGCTGTAATAGCGGCTGCATAATATCTCCAAATAACTCAGATATGATTAAAAACGTTGCGTTTTTAATTAAGAATTAAAATAGATATGCCTTATTCATCAACAACAATGACTTCTACACCAAATGCCGTTAAAGCTTGGCGATAATGAAGTGGAATGCGGCTATCAGTAATAAGACGATGGATCAGTCTAGCTTCGCGTATTAAACAAAAACTCTTTCGCCCAAATTTAGTGCCATCTGCTACAGCGATAATTTGATGTGCCACATCACACATCACACGGTTGAGATGCGCTTCTCCGCTATTCGGTGTGGTGATCCCAGCTTCAAGATCAAAGCCATCTACCCCAAGAAACAACGTATCAAAACGGTACTGTGATAACTGCTGTTCGGCGGCAGGACCATAAAGGGAATAAGAATTTTTGCGTACGTGTCCACCAAGAACCATAACATCTACGCTGTCGAAACCGGCCAGTTCGTATGCGATATTGAGAGCATTAGTCATCACGACTAAATCACGGTGGTGTTTTAAAAAAGGAACGATTTCTGCTGTTGTTGAGCCTGAATCAATGATGAGAGAATCCCCATCATTCACAAATTCCGCCGCTTTTTTGGCAATACGAGTTTTAATTTCTCGATCCATGCGGCCTTTCACTTGTAACGGTCTATCAAAAGCAAATTTATGATTCACCATTGCGCCGCCATAAGAGCGTAAGGCACAACCCTTTTTTTCCAGATAACGTAAATCATTACGAATAGTGACGCTAGAAACATTAAACTGTTTGCTTAAAGCATCGACACGAACACTCCCTTCTTGGCACAACATATCCATGATGCATTCACGTCTTTTTACGGTATCTGTACTCATGTTTATCACTCCGAAAAACATCACCTTGTTATCACGATTGACCATGCTAACAACATATCTGAATTACAGCAGAGTGAGTCAATCGAAAATGTGATCCTTGTTAAAGTTCATTTTTAGAGCAAAAAACCTCAAAAAACCTTTCGATTCCATTCAAATCGAAAGTCACCGCTTTCAATTGATTGACTTATTTTTTCATGCAAATGCCTAGCAAAGGCCAATATTTAAGTTAGTAAATGTATTAACAACGAAACACAAAGAAAAAATGTCAAACAAACCGTTTTCAAACCGCGCGGTGAGCAAGATCACAAAATTGAATTTATGTAAAAATAACTAGCAGGTTAATAAGAAGAAAAGAATGAAAAAAGAGAAGGGAAAAAGAAAATAAATTCTAATTAATGAGGAAATATACTCTGTGAGTACATCACTACATAAATAGCACTCACAGTGATACAGCCTTATACATGAGAAATAATATAAGTGGGTAAATACTAGCGACCTACCCACTCTATCTATTATGGCTTTTTAATGACTTCCGCAGAAATAATTGATATTGGTTCAACAGGCACATTTTGATATGGACCAACATTCTCTGTTTTTACTTTAGAGATTTTATCCACTACATCCATGCCTTTTACCACTTTACCAAAAACAGCGTAACCAAAATCACGTTGACCGTGATCTAAGAAAGCATTGTCAGCGACATTAATAAAAAACTGGCTGGTCGCACTGTCTTTATTCGCTGTACGTGCCATAGAAATGGTTCCACGTAAATTGCGCAAACCGTTATCTGCTTCATTTTTAATTGGAGCACGAGTCTGCTTTTGCTGAAGATCTTTGTTAAAACCGCCACCCTGGATCATAAAACCAGGAATAACACGGTGAAACGTTGTTCCGTTGTAATAACCTTCATTCACATATTGTAGAAAGTTCTCAGTGGTCACAGGTGCTTTTTTATTATTCAGTTCTAATTCAATATTACCTGCTGAGGTGACTAATTTAACATACGTTTCACCCGCAGCTAATGCTAGAGAAGATGCGCTGATAGCACAGACCGCCAGTAAAGGCACAAAAATTCGTTTTAACATTCAAGATCCCTTTCGCTATAGCTAAATGACTTAATTATACTCGAAATAGTTCGAGGTGCAGCTAAGCGCATAAGCAAATATGTGACTCATGTGAATAGACATAGCCAACAAAGCTGCAACTGGAAGTATGACGAGTACAATTCACCAATTCTAGAGCTAAGCTGAATATATTGCTAAAGATTTACCTTTATTTACGTCAGATAAGCGAGTAATCATCAAAAACTGTCAGATGACGCCCAATATGTACGTAAAATCGTTGTTTCAAAAGCAAACAGCTACTGCTCTATCGCAATTTTGGCTTTGTTTGTCTGCCACCAGTCGCTATAATCCCTCAGCCTCAAAAGGTCAACTCAGGGAGAACAACCTATGACAATCAAAAACCATAACTACCATATGACAAAATTTGTCATCAGTGCACCCGATATCCGTCATCTACCAAAAGATACGGGTATAGAAGTTGCCTTTGCAGGCCGCTCCAATGCAGGTAAATCCAGCGCACTAAACGCGCTTACACAACAAAAAAGCCTTGCTCGCACCAGTAAAACGCCTGGACGGACACAGTTAATTAACCTGTTCGAAGTGGAAGAAGGCATTCGTCTTGTCGACTTACCGGGTTATGGCTATGCCGAAGTGCCGGAAGAGATGAAACGCAAATGGCAAAAAGCGCTTGGTGAATACCTACAAAAAAGGGAGTGTATTAAAGGTCTTGTCGTATTGATGGATATTCGTCATCCACTAAAAGACCTTGATATGCAAATGATTGAATGGTCTATTGCGATGGAAATTCCTGTATTAGTCCTTTTGACTAAGGCAGATAAACTCGCTTCTGGCGCACGCAAAAAACAATTAATGGAAGTCCGCCAAGCACTCTCTCCATTAGGGGGAGACGTCGAAGTCGAATATTTTTCAGCATTGAAAAAAATCGGTATTGATAAATTGCGTCTCAAACTTGATAGCTGGTATAGCACGCCAATTTGATCCATTTCGATCCTTGTGCGTCACTCGGCGCACAACGGCAAGCACGATAACTTTACACAAATTTTGGATAAAAAAATGCTCCAGTCAAAATTTTGACTGGAGCAGCTAATATTCAGCTAAATCCGATTACGTGAAGTAAAAGGTCTGAAAGATAGAACATCTTACCTCTGTACCCTACGCCTTATACTTTACTTGATTTTTTACGCGAAAAAAAGCTTTTCTGTAATTTTTTTTCAATGCTTACTACGATTCAGCGAATAAAACATCATAATAATAGCCAAAAAACGTATTTTTATTACATATTTATGAGAGCCAAGTCGCATTAATATGTAATGTAAATTTTTTATCTCATTAGGTAATAACGCGTATTTTGTTCAAATAACAGACAGAAATAAGCTTTATCGCATCTATATGGCAACATGCGATAAAGAAAATAAGAAGAGTGTTTTATCGAATCGGCGAATAGGTTGACGCCATTATTGATGACTCAGAGAATAAGCAAGCTCGCCTCTATTGTTTTATATCCGCTGATGACAATGCGCTTTCGGGAAGTAATGCTCCGCCATCAACGACAATAGTCTGTCCTGTCATATATCCCGCGGCTTGTGAGGCTAAAAATACCATAGCGGCAGCAATATCTTCTGCTTCCCCTAAACGCCCTAGTGGTACAGCACGAGCAATCCTTTGATTCAATTGCTCATCCCCTAAGTTTTCCATCGCAGGTGTTCGTATCATCCCCGGCTCAACGCCATTCACCGTTATCCCAAAAGGAGCCAACTCCAATGCGGCTGACTTAATAAAACCATTAACCCCCGCTTTAGAGGCGGCATAATGCGCAAGCCCTGGGTAAGCGACTTTAGGACCAGTGACAGATGAGGTGATTAAAATACGCCCTCTTCCCTGCCTTTTCATAATCGGTTGAGCCGCTTGAGCCAAATAAAAAGGCGCCATTAAATTAACACTCAGTGTCTGTTGTAATAAAACCTCATCAATTTGCATAAATTCTGTTAGCGGAAAATAAGCTGCATTATGGATAACAACATCTAATTGATGATATTCGCGATCTATTTTTGCAACCAATGCTGTTATTTGTTGCTGCTTTGCACAGTCACAACCTTCCGCCTGAACGTTAAACCCTTTTGCTACTAATGAAGCTGCGGCTGCTTGCGCCTTTTGTAACTGCAAATCAGCCATAATCACGCAAGCCCCTAATTGAGCAAAGGCTTCAACAATCGCTAAACCAATACCTTGAGCCCCACCAGTAACTAGCACGACCTGCCCTTGAAATGCAGTTGGAGAAAATAAGCGTTCCATGATTAATCCTTTGGCTCTGAGATAAGCCTGTCGCCATAAAAGATATTACGTTACATGAACGCTATATTGAGGTAAAAAAATGTACTGTGACAATCGTTCTTAGGTAGTAAATGCACGTTACGTTCGACAGTAAAATAATCTCATTTTTTACACTAACTTAATCAAGTTAGCTCATATAGCAAAACATATACATTAAATTAAACTTTTAAATGTGGTTTTTTATATTTACATTTTAATAGCTGAGCTATAATTTAATTAAAACCTCTTTCTTAAATCCCATTTAGACTAAACTGTAAAAAATTAATTAGGAATTAATAATAATGAATAAAATAATTAAATTATTTATTTTAATAAGTTCAATAATTATAGGTTATAATTGTAACGCAGAGGATTTATTGCAAGTTTATAAAATAACGAAAGATAACAACCCCACATTAAAAAAAACAGAAAGTGAACGTTATCAAGCCTATAAAAAAATAGATGAAGAGCGTAGCTCATTACTCCCTCAATTAAAATTAAAAGCTAATTCAAACTATAAAAACAATGATGGTACAGATGATAATAAAAATATTAAAAACACCGAATTATCTCTACAAATGACACAATCTATAATTGATATATCTAAGTGGAAATCACTATCTATTCAAGAAAAACATGCAGCTATTTCAGATATTAACTATCAAATAAGCCAGCAAGATCTGCTGTTAGAAACGGCTATCTCTTACTTTAATATATTAAAGTTTATTGATGCCCTCACTTACATAAAAGCCCATAAACTCGCGGTTTATCATCAGTTAGATCAAACCACACAACGCTTTAATGTAGGGCTAACGACCATCACTGACGTACAAAATGCGAGAGCTAACTATGACAGTATCATTGCTCAAGAGGTTCTAGGTTACAACGAATTGAAGAATTCAGTTGAGGTATTAAGAAAAATCAGTGGAGTACGATATACTCAATTAGCAAAACTCAATATTAATAAGTTACAACTCACCAAACCAGATAATATCACATTTCTACTTGAAAATGCGCGAATTAAAAACCTGAGCTTATTAAAAGCTCGCCTGTCACAAGAAATATCAAATGATAAAATATCCCTCGCCAAAAGCGGGCATTTACCTATAGTCACTTTAGATGCTTCTACAGCCATCAATAACACTCGGCTAGATAAGAATAGTATCGAAAGCCAGCATAAAATAAATAACCATTCAGGGAAAAACAATGCAGCCCTCTCGTTAAATTTACCAATCTATCAAGGAAATACGGTTAATTCTCAAGTTAAGCAAGCTCAGTATGGTTTTGAGGCTGCAACAGAGCAACTTGAAAGTGATAATCGAAACGTCACCCAGCAAGTTAACTCTTCATACAATAATCTATTGTCGTCAATAAGTAGTATTAATGCCTATAAGCAACTAATCATTTCAACACAAAGCTCATTAGATGCCACAGAAGCGGGTTATCAAGTAGGAACACGCACTATTGTCGATGTACTATCTGCAACTGCCGCCCTCTATCAGTCGAAAAAAAATTTATCGAATGCCCAATATGATTATTTAATCAACCAATTAAAAATGGAATATTTACAAGGTTCCTTAAACGAAAATAGCATTCAGCGTATCAATAAAATGCTAGGTAATGAAATATCAATTTATGAATCAACAATGCAATAATTAGCATTCGAATCATTTAATATTAAATAATTTATTTTAATTAAAACTTAATAAATTTCATTTTTATCACTCATCATTTTCTATGCCATTATTGATTTTAAAGTAAAAATGAGCTCAAGGAAATAAACAGTGAAAGTAAATGAAATGTATTGCATTAAAAATGGAGAAGAGTTAATCATTTCTCCTTCACCACAAAAAAGGAAAATAACCATTCCAAAATTGATGGCATCGAGTAGAGGGCAAAAAACAAAAGCCCATCACCGTCTAGATATCAATGGAAAGCAAGTTGCAATTGCTGAAGTTGATACACGTTATAATCAATATGGAGTTACTTTAATCAGTATATCATCTTGGTCTGGAATTATTGAGCCTAATACCCAAATGAAAATCATGGCTAGTGAAAGAACATCCAAATATTCATCTGTACTTAGTTATGTATTAGTATTAATAGAATAATATATAATTTCACAATAGATAATATGACTAAATAAAACTGAGTCGAATTAAGCATTATCCGACTCAGTTCAGACTCTAGCTAGTGGGCTTCATCCCAGTTATCACCAATACCGACATCAACCTTCAACGGTACATCAAGTTGCATACTTTGTTCCATCAACTCACGTATTTTGGTGGTCACACTATCGAGCTCTGACTCTTTGACTTCGAAAACTAATTCATCATGCACCTGCATTAGCATGTCTGCATGCGGTTTTTCGGCCTGTAACCAAGCATCCACCGCGATCATCGCTTTCTTGATAATATCTGCTGCCGTACCTTGCATCGGTGCGTTAATAGCCTCACGCTCAGCCGCTTTACGACGCATTCCATTACTTGACTTAATGTCGGCAAGATACAAGCGACGCCCTTCTAACGTTTCAACATACCCCTGCTCAGCCGCTTGATGGCGCGTATTTTCCATATAGCGCAGCACGCCTGGATAGCGTTCAAAATAGAGGTCCATATAACGCTGAGCTTCACCACGAGGAATGCCTAACTGTCGAGCAAGACCAAATGCGCTCATACCATAAATCAAACCGAAGTTAATCGCTTTTGCACTACGACGCTGATCACTTGTCACTTCATCCAGTGGTACACCAAATACCTCTGCTGCCGTTGCACGGTGAATATCTTTGCCTTCAGCAAACGCCGTTAATAGCCCTTTATCTTGCGATAGATGCGCCATAATACGTAATTCGATTTGCGAATAGTCCGCGGCCACTACTTTGTAGCCTTTGCGTGCAATAAATGCTTGGCGGATACGGCGACCTTCTTCCGTCCTAACCGGAATATTTTGTAAATTGGGGTCTCGAGATGATAAGCGCCCTGTCGCTGTCACTGCTTGATGATACGAGGTGTGTACCCGTTGAGTTTTCGGGCTGATCATCAACGGCAACTTGTCGGTATAGGTTGATTTCAGTTTTGCGAGACTACGGTGCTCAAGCAAGAGTTTAGGTAGGGCGTGATTTAGAGCCAACTCCTCAAGCACTTCTTCGTTGGTAGACGGTGCACCACTCGGTGTTTTTTTCACTACAGGCAGTTGTAGCTTTTCAAACAGAATCGTTTGTAATTGTTTGGTTGAAGCAAGATTGAACTCTTCACCCGCAAGCTCAAATGCCTCTTTCTCCAATTCTGCCAAACGCGCAGTGATCTCTTTCGATTGGGCCGCTAGTACCGCAGCATCGATTAATACCCCTTTACGCTCCATTCTGACAAGAACAGGCACTAATGGCATTTCAATTTCACGAAAAACGTGATTCAGTTTAGGCTCAGCCTCTAATTGAGGATACAGTGCTTGATGAAGCAATAACGTCACATCGGCATCTTCTGCCGCGTAATTGGCTGCCTGCTCAAGCGCTATTTGATTGAATGTTAGCTGCTTTTTCCCCTTCCCTGCAATCTCTTCAAAAGAGACCGTTTTATGGTTAAGGTGCCGTTCAGCGAGGCTATCCATATCATGGCGCCCCATGCCCGCTACGCTATTTAGCACATAGGATTCCAGCATGGTATCAAATGCAATACCTTTCAGTTCAATATCGTAGTTGAGTAAAACCTCAGCGTCATATTTTAAGTTCTGACCTATTTTGAGTATTTTATCATTTTCCAATATCGGCTTCATGGCAGCCAACACATCATTTAATGGGAGTTGGGCTGGTGCATCAAGATAATCATGACCTAATGGCAAATAGGCCGCATAGCCGGGTTCAATGGCAAATGACATCCCAACTAAACGCGCTTCTTGTGTATCCAAACTGTCCGTTTCAGTATCAAAGGCAAAGATTGAGGCTGACGTGAGTTTTTCTATCCAGCGGTCTAAATCCGCTTTTTCCAAGATAGTTTGATAGTTTTCCGCACTCAACGTCGGTGCTGCCATGACGGCTTCAATTTTCTTTTCTGTTTTACTTGCCGCTGGCGCACTACTTTTACCACTTTTACCATCCATCCACGTGCCATTCTCAACATCCGCTAACCAGCGTTTAAACTCATAACGGCTAAACAACTGGTAAAGTTTGTCTGTGTCTGGCTCGGAGATCGCAAGTTCTTCGCAGCTTTTTTCTAGCTCCACATCGGTTTTGATGGTCGCTAATTGGTATGAAAGGAAAGCAACCTCGCGATTCTCTTCCATTTTCGGGGCTAATGTTTTCGATCCTCTAAAGCCAAGTGGGGCGATTTTATCTAAAGAGTCGTAAATCTCTTTTAAACTGCCAATACCTTGCAGCAAAGCAAGTGCCGTTTTTTCGCCCACACCGGGAACGCCTGGAATATTATCGGAAGAGTCGCCCATCAATGCGAGGAAGTCGATGATCAGCTCTGGCGGAACCCCATATTTATCCTCAACTTCTTGAGGGCCTAAAATGGTATTGGTCATGGTATTGATCAAGGTGATATTAGGCTCAACCAATTGAGCCATATCTTTATCGCCTGTGCTGATCAAGACAGGGATCCCTTTTTGACTCGCTTGCCTCGCAAGAGTACCAATGACATCGTCCGCTTCAACACCGGAAACCACCAGCAACGGTAGTCCCATCGCTTCGACCATTTCATGCAATGGCGCTATTTGCTCACGCAAATCATCTGGCATCGGTGGGCGGTGTGATTTATAACTCTCAAACAGCTCATCACGGAATGTTTTTCCTTTGGCATCAAAGACGACAGCCACATGACTTGGCTTATATTGCATAATCAAGCTACGCAACATATTGAGCACACCATACATGGCTCCTGTCGGTTCGCCCGCACTGTTAGTCAGTGGTGGGAATGCATGATAAGCACGGTACAGGTAAGATGAACCATCTACCAATATAAGGGGATTTTCTGCTATCTGAGCCATAATCTGTCATCATCTTTTTGTCAGGAATGAATAATAATAGGATGCCACAATGTGCGCTTAGATACACGTCGAGTTTCAACTTCATCAACAATCCTCCCCCTACTCAATTAAATAAATTAAATCGTCATTTTACTCCTTCGCTACCCTATTTTGACCGATATAACCTGTGGATAACTCTGTGAGCAAAATAATGTTATGCCTTAGATTCAATGACTAAGAAAAGATCAAGGGGTTAAACAAGAAAATAAAATCAATGAGTTAGACGAAAATCGCTTGATCTAGCTCAAAAAAAGGATTTTAAACGTATTGTGGATATTGATTACGGAACGTGAATAATTATGAATGTGGCGGCGAGTCACGCCGCCACAAGGAGAGATTATTTTTTGTCGAGCAGATAGTTCACAACTTTAGAAAACTCTTGCCCATAATCTTCGGCTTTATCGACCGCAATGCCATCATTACGGATTTGGTATTTACCATCAACAAACATCGCTGGCACACCACGTAGTTTTAGATCTTGCGCTGCGTTTTGTTGTTTAGCGACTAAAGATTTTACAACGAAGCTGTTTAGTGCAGCATCATACTCTTCACCACTCACACCTGCTTTAATAAAGGCGTTACGGATACCGTCTACCGTACGAATAGATTGTGTTTTTTGGATACCTTCAAACAGAATTGGCGTCACTTTATCTTCAACTTTTAGAACGATTGCCACTGCCCAAGATTGAGTGAGGTTTTTCCCTAATGGGCCTAAGAAATCAACGTGGTAACGTTCCATTTTGACGCCTTCAGGTAAGTTTTTCTCTACCGTTTGTGGCACTTTATACACATTTTCAAACTGATAGCAGTGAGGGCAATAGAAAGAGAAGAACTCTAAAACTTGTGGTAAGTTTTGTACTGGTTGTTTTAAAGCAACGTACTCTTTCCCTTCTGAATAGTTTGCGGCCGCTGCCCCAAATGACATGGCAATACCAATTAAAGCCAACATGATTTTTTTCATATACTACGTTCTCCAAAAAATACCACTTATTTATTAAAATTGAGGGTTTAACTGCAAAGGGGCTTCCTGCAATCGTTCAATTTGCTGAGCAAATTCGACGGATTGTTTTTGCCAAAAATCATCATCCTGCAACCATGAAAATGCTCTTGGAAAAGCGGGATCTTGCCAGCGGCGAATAATCCATCCTAAGTAATGAACCATTCTCATGGCTCTCAGTGGCTCGATTAATTTGAGCTCTTTTACATCAAAGTCACAAAACTCATTATAGGCTTCTAACAGCGTATCTAGTTGGACTAATTGATCCTGACGCGAGCCATTTAATAGCATCCACAAATCTTGTACCGCAGGGCCATTACGCGCATCATCAAAGTCCACCAGCCAAGCCTCATCACGCCACAAAATATTACCGGGATGGCAATCCCCCTGTAAACGTATTGGTGATGAGATAGTTGGCCAATACTGCTTCACTTGCGTAATCAATCTATCGAGTGATTCAATAATGGAGGCCTGCCACCTTGGAGCGATCAATTCACTTTGTACGATAATTTGGCGAGGTTGCTCAAGATACTCAGCAACACCCAGTGTTGGGCGAAAAACAAACGTTTCTTTCTTACCAATTTGGTGAATACGGCCTAATAAGCGCCCGACGTCTTCAAGCTGAAATAAATTATCGGTTTCATACTGGCGACCACCAATACTTGGAAAAACAGCAAAGATGAAACCACCAAATTCCAGCACGGTTTGCCCTGCAAACTCCAGTGGCGCAGCCACAGATAAACCCGCATCTTGTAATTCTAATGTGAAATCATGCTCTTCTTGAATTTGTGACCGGCTCCAACGCTCGGGGCGATAGAATTTCACGACAAAGCGTTTTCGGTTTTCATCCTGAAACTGATAAACCCGATTCTCATAGCTATTTAGCTCTGTTAATCCTGATTCAGGGTAAATGCCCGCTTCCATCAACGCATCAAGGATCAAATCAGGGGAAATCCCACTAAAGTGAAAATGAGAGTGTTCGATATTATTCATCTCTGATTAATCTTTTATGATGCCGCGAGCGCGCAATAACGCGGTTTTAAAGTCTTCTTCATAATCTTTTTTCAAGCCCGGTATCGCTTCATCACTGCTTTTTCCACGCATTTTCAGGTGATATATCAACACATCATCTGTTAGCTCAGACAATGGTCCTTTAAAACCTGCCTCATCGGCCAGCTTTTGTAGTAATTCCACTAAGTTTAAGTCTGAGTTGTCTTTCCATACAGGATGCAGCAGCTCAATAACTTCATTTAAGCGATGGCATTTCATGTTTATTCCTTCATCACGAATATTCGGGCTAAATTAATTGCTATCATACAAGAGAAAAAGCGAATTGATGTCAATCTAAGTAAAGTTTAACTTTAATTCGCATGAACATTCGTTGATTTTATAGGAAAATAGAATAAATTTTGGCAAATACTATAACGAAATTTATTTTCGAACATGTTGAAACCTTTTATTGAAGATAGTCAGGAAAATTGAATATGTTAGATACGCAGTCGATTACGGGTGTCATACTCGCAGGCGGTTTAGGTCGGCGTATGGGGGGCGAAGATAAAGGCTTGGTGCCTTTACTCGGTAAGCCACTGTATCAACATATTATTGAACGCCTAATCCCACAGGTAGGCACGCTGATTATCAATGCTAATCGCAACCAAGAGCGCTACCAACAAAGTGGATTTACCGTCATCTCTGACCTCAATCATGATTTTGCAGGGCCACTAGCAGGCATGCAAGCAGGGTTACATCATGCAGCCACAGAGTGGGTACTGTTTGTGCCTTGTGATGTGCCTGCTTTTCCACTCACACTTGCAGCAACCATGTTTCAACACAAAGGTGATAGCTTGGCTTGTTATGCCAATGATACTGAACGTGACCACCCAACTTTTGCCTTACTCCATCGTTCATTAGCACCCTCATTGGATGAGTACCTTGCAAAAGGAGAGCGCAAATTAATGTTTTTTATGCGGGAAATAGCAGCGAAATGTGTGATTTTCCCTCCACAATTAGGCTCTTTTGCTAATTTAAATACCCCTGAAGATAGCCTCAACTGGGAGCAACAACAAAAATAATCATGAAACAAAAATCTCTACCTCTACTCGGCATCACCGCCTATAGTGGCACCGGCAAAACCACACTATTAAAAAAAGTGATCCCATTATTACGGCAACGCAATGTTCGCGTCGGTTTAGTCAAACATACACATCACGATATGGATGTCGATAAACCCGGCAAGGACAGTTATGAATTACGTAAAGCGGGCGCTGATCAAACACTTGTCGCCAGCCAAAAGCGCTGGGCGCTGATGACCGAAACCCCAGCTCAGGATGACGAATTAGACCTGCATTATTTGGCGAGCCGTTTTGATCCTAGCTCCCTCGATCTGATTTTAGTCGAAGGGTTTAAGCATGAGACGATCGATAAGATCGCGCTGTTTAGATCGGAAGTGGGTAAACCATTAGATGGCTTAATTGACCAACATGTGATCGCCGTCGCCAGCAATCAAATTATTGATACCACCTTGCCACAATTAGATATCAATAACCCAGAACAAATCGCTGATTATATTGTGTCTTGGTGGCAAAAAAGCCAATAGCCCCCTGCCGCTGGATTTTGGGTGCATTAAAAGCAGGGAATCAATATGTTAAAAATGGAAACAGTGCGACTCAATAGTATAGCGCGAGCTATTAAGCATGACACAACGGGATTTAGCCAATAAGTAAAGGCACGGTGAATACGATCCATAAAATAGTATCAGCATAGCCCCTACGCTCAGGTATTTCACTGGCAATGATTTAAATGGATTCGTCGGAGTTTAGTTATTTGGAGTGAAATGTCTGAGGCTGAACGGATAACGTTCAGCCTTTTTAACGTGTTGTGACGGTGACTCTTAACGCATTGTCACAAATTCTTCTGCCGCTGTTGGGTGGATAGCCACAGTATTATCGAAATCTTTCTTCGTTGCCCCCATCTTCAGTGCAACGGCAAAGCCTTGTAAGATTTCATCCATACCAAAGCCAATACCATGAATACCAACAATTTTCTCATCCGTTCCCACACACACCAATTTCATACGGCATGGCTGACGATGAGAAGTGACCGCGGTATACATCGCTGTAAATGAAGATTTATAACATTTAACCTGATCCGCCCCGTATTTTTCGATTGCTTCGGGCTCCGTCAAACCAACGGTACCAATAGGTGGATGGCTAAACACAACGGTTGGAATATTACTGTAATCTAAGTGTTCATCTGGCTTATTATTAAATAAACGTTCAGATAGACGACGACCCGCAGCAACCGCAACTGGTGTTAACTCAACAGCCCCCGTGTTATCACCTACCGCATACACACCCGCGACATTGGTGTTTTGGTATTTATCGACTTTGATATAACCTTTTTCATTCAGCTCAACACCCGCTGCTTCAATATTCAGGTTATCAGTCATTGGTTCACGGCCAATCGCCCAAATCAATGCATCGACAGTTTGTTCTTTGCCATTTTCCAATTTCAGAGTCAAAGAGCCATCGGCATTTTTGACGACCTCTTTTGGTACAGATTCTGTATGCAGAGTTGGACCTTCGGTATTCATCACCTCAACCAAAGTTTCAACAATCAGAGGGTCAAACGAACGTAGCGGAGCATGTTTACGGACAAATAGATGAGCCTCACTGCCCAGGCCATTTAAGACACCCGCCAATTCAACCGCAATATAACCAGCACCAACAACCGCAACACGTTTTGGTAAATCTTCAAGCTCAAAGAAGCCGTCCGATGTCATGCCATATTCTGCACCAGGAATGGCAGGGATCACTGGACGGCCACCTGTTGCAATTAAAATATGATCAGCGGTATAAATTTCACCATCGACTTCAACAGTATGCGCATCGACAAAACGAGCAAACCCCTTGATCACATCGACCTTGTTATTACCTAATACACGGTCATAAGATTGATGGATACGATCAATATAAGCAGTACGACTTGCAATTAAGGTTTTCCAATCAAAACGGTTAATTGTGGTATCAAAACCATAGTCAGGGCCATAAGCACGGATCGCCTCAGAGATTTGTGCGGCATGCCACATCACTTTCTTCGGTACACATCCCACGTTCACACAGGTTCCACCTAACGCTTTCGCTTCAATTAGGGCACACTTTTGTCCATACATTGCCGCTCGGTTCATAGAAGCAATACCGCCACTTCCGCCACCAATCGCAATATAGTCGTAATGTTTGCTCATAACTTGGTTATTCCCATTTTTGATTAATTAAAAAGCTAATACTTACTATTATGCTATTTATCAATTTGATCACAATAGCAATAAAAGATAGGTATCTCCTCTTAATGAAATAGAGGCTGCCTATTCAGGCACAATCCACTCGACTAAGGTATGCCCTGTTCCTTCTGGAACGAGGGTTTTGTGTAGCCAAGGGAGCACTTTTTGCATCTGCTGCTCTAATTTCCATGGTGGATTGATCACAATCATACCTGATGCCGTCATGCCTCGTTGATCGCTATCAGGACGTACAGCTAATTCAATTTGCAATATTTTACGGATCCCAGTCGCTTCCAATTGACTGATCATGCGCTTAATTTGTTGTCTCAATACAACAGGATACCAGATCGCATACGTTCCCGTCGCAAAGCGTTTATAGCCTTCGACGATCCCCTTCACGACAGCTTCATAATCAGATTTCAGCTCATAAGGCGGATCAATCAACATAAAACCGCGACGGCTTGGTGGCGGTAATTTCGCTTTCAGTTGTTGATAACCATCGTCTTTGGACACCTGAGCACGGTTATCGCGAGAAAATTCTGCACGCAATAACGGGTAATCAGTAGGATGCAACTCAGTGAGCACCAATTTGTCTTGCTCACGCAATAAGTGCTTCGCTAATAGCGGCGAACCAGGGTAATAACGTAACCGCCCATTTTCATTCATGCGACGGACAATATTCATATAAGGAAGCAATTCCTCTGGTAAGTCCGGCTGTTCCCAAATGCGCGCAATCCCTTGTAGATATTCACCTGTTTTTTCTGCATGTTCACTGGTTAACTGATAGCGACCAGCCCCCGAGTGCGTATCCACATACAGGAAAGGTTTTTCTTTCTCTTTAAGAGATTCAATAATAAGGCTTTGAACAGTGTGTTTTAACACATCTGCATGGTTGCCTGCATGAAAACTATGGCGGTAACTTAACATGACACTTTTCTTTCCTGAGGAAATTCAACACTAGCCAAATATGACTATTATCAAATAGATTCTTTAAAGACAGCCTGTAAAATAAAACATAGACCGAATGATTTGTTCTGATTCTGAACCATTATAGCCAAATTTCGTTAAAATTAGCACTATTCCTAATTTGACAAAGCGGCATGACTTCAACATGATAAAAAGCTATCCTAAACAAAATTAAAATATAATTAAGGACAAAAAAATGCATAAATCACTCATGACAACGATAACAGCGGTTTTACTTTTAGCAGGGACTTCGGCAACGGCAGGAAATAAACAAAATGGCTGTGAAATTAAAAAGCAGAAAATTGAAACTCAAATAAAATACGCCAAAAAACACGGTAACACTTACCGTGTTGCAGGTTTGCAAAGGGCTCTCGATAACGTTAATACCTATTGCACGCCTACATCGCTTTACCGTGACAGCCAAAAAAATGTGGCTGAAAAACGAGAAAAAGTACAAGAAAGAGAAGCTGAATTATTGGAAGCAAAACAAAAAGGAAATAGCGATAAAATCGCAAAGCGCGAACGTAAGCTAAAAGAGGCTCAAGAAGAGCTAAAAGAAGCACAAGCGGAGTTAGAGCTCTATAAAACAGGCCTATAAATTCTTCGTAACCTTCTATTTTTCCGACCAAATTCAGTCCTCATTTGCAATGAAATAACCGACCTTAAAGCCTATTTTGTAGATAAAAATGGGCTTTAAAGTGAAGAATTTTGCAAATTTACGCTATAGTATGGTGAAAATTAAGTAAAATTAGATACGGAGTCAAAGGGGAACGAATGTCGAATATGCATGAAGAAGAGCAAAAAGACGCCAGTAAATTAAAATCAAAGCTCAATAAAAGCATCGATAACAGTAAAAAAGCACTGACATTTTCTATGCGAGTAGTGAATTTTATTTGTGCAATTCCTTTTATTGCACACCTTATTCGTACTGCTCAACGATTCACTGATCGTATGGGGAACCAGTTCGGTGCTGCGATTACCTATTTTTCGTTTCTTTCTTTAATCCCTGTATTAATGTTTACCTTTGCAGCAGCGGGTTTTGTATTAGCCAGTAACCCAGAATTACTTGAACGGCTAGTTCGCGGTATTTCTGCCAGCATCAGTGACCCGACATTAGCCAATACATTAGAAAGAACCATTGATACCGCAATCCGCCAGCGGACTACCGTTGGTTTAACCGGTTTGGCATTAGCCGTTTACTCGGGCGTAAACTGGGTTAACAACTTACGATTAGCCATTTTGGCGCAATCACGCCCTGTTTGGGAGCGCAATGAAGATGAACATGAAAAAATTTATTTCCGCTATTTGCGCGATTTTCTATCCTTAATTGGCCTACTTATCGCCTTGATCGTAACAATTACGCTCACCTCTGTCGCAGGCTCCGCTCAAGCAACCATTGTTAGAACGCTTGGCCTAGATAATATCGAATGGTTAAAACCGGCTTGGACTCTGATTGGTCTGACGATTTCAATTATCGCTAACTTCTTGCTGTTCTTATGGATTTTCTGGATTTTACCGCGTATGCAGCACCGCCGCTCTTCCTTATTGAAAGGCACTCTACTCGCGGCTATTGGCTTTGAAGTGATTAAATCAATCATGACTTGGATTTTACCAAACTTAGCCTCATCCCCTTCTGGCGCGGCTTTCGGTTCGGTGCTGGGCTTAATGGCCTTCTTCTACTTCTTTGCTAGATTGACTCTATTTTGTGCTGCGTGGATCGCAACGGATGAGCCAAAGAACGCAAAAGAGAACGAAATTCTCACTTCTTAACGCATTGACAGGGTGGCAAAAGATCCATCATTTGCCACCCTTCAAAATTTCTCACATGTTACAACTTTACACATTATTTCGTCATTTCTGATACAAGCGTCTCTACCAATACGCTCGCTGGCATCTCTCGCGCTTTCAACGCATTTTGGCCCGCCCAATGTGCGGCAAAATCATCACTCCCCATTTTACTTGCTGCTGCATGCAACTGTTTTCCAAGATCATACGCTATCGGGTAATCCGGTATAGCAGGACAATCATCCGCTTGTGTCATACGAATAAATTGGTTCACAATCCCTCTTGCGGGTCGGCCAGAGATAGCCGCTGTTAATGCCGTGTCCGCTGCATTTTGGCTTTTCAGCTTATGACGGTAACCTTCATTTGCTGCTGATTCAGGGCATAAAATAAACGCTGTACCAAGTTGAGCCGCCACGGCTCCTTGCTCTAAAGCTGTTTTAATTTCTTGCCCATCCATCAAGCCGCCCGCAGCAATAATCGGTAATTGGCTATTTTTCACTAGTAATTCAACCAAGTGGAATGTTGTTATCGCTTCATCTTCGGCATTAACATCAAACATTCCTCGGTGCCCACCCGCTTCAATGCCTTGAGCGATAATGGCATCAATACCTGCCTGCTCGATCAACTGAGCCTCTCGTAAGCAAGTTGCCGTCGCCATTGTATAGATCCCTTGGGCTTTTAACTGATCAATCACCTGTTTATCCGGAATATTAAAATGGAAACTGACAACTGCTGGCCTCATTTCTAGCAGTAGTGCCAACATGTGAGGATCATCTAAGAATGATGTGTAAACTTGGTTTAATTGCTGAGGTGGCAATACGTTAAACTGAGCTAATTGTTGGGCAAAGTAATGAATCCATGCTTGTTCAATCTCACGATTACGTACGGGGGTAGAATGGCAGAACACATTCACATTAAAAGGTTTGTCTGTTAAAGCATTAGTTTTCTCAATCAATGCTTTAGCTTGAGGTACAGAGCTAGCCCCAAGCCCTAATGAGCCTAGCCCCCCTGCCTCAGAAACTGCCGCAGCCAACTCAGGTGTTGAAACGCCCGCCATAGGGGCTTGAATGATTGGGTAACGTAAGCCCAAACGTTGGAGAAATACTTCAGAATGCTCCATTATCTTTCCTTTATCATCAAGTAGGGTTACACTTATTATTCTGTTATTAAGAATAAATATAGCACTATATTCACGAAAAAAGAAAATGAACTCTGAATCCCTAAAAATATTTTGCATGGTCGCAGAAGAACTCAGTATCACACGCGCAGCAATGCGCCTCGGTAGGGTTCCCTCAAATATTACAACGCGTATTCAACAGCTTGAGTCCGATCTGGGAGAGCCGCTGTTTATTCGTCAAGGTAAGCAGATGCAATTGTCAGAAGCCGGCACACGCTTCCTACAATACGCCTATCGTTTACTGGCGTTAGAGCAAGAAGCCCGCCATGTCACGAGTTTAGGCAGAGAAGGAGGACAACTAAGAATAGGTAGCATGGAGAGCACGGCGGCCTGCCGGTTACCTCAACCTTTGGCAGCCTACCACCAACAGCACCCAACAACCCAATTGTCATTATTAACCGGAACCTCACAAGCTCTAATCGAGCAAGTACGTCGTGAACAGTTAGATTGTGCTTTTGTGGCTCTTCCCCAAGATTTGTATGATATTAACCAACTCTGTGATATGGGCATTCAGTCACAAGTCGTTTGGCAGGAGCAGCTAGTCTTATTGCTTCCCGAGCAAGATAAATTAGCAAAGACCGCCTCAGATATTCAAACACGCTCACTTGCTACCTTCGCCCAAGGATGTAGCTACCGCTATATTGCTGAGCAGTGGCTAAATATTCCAAATCAACGAGATTGGCATATTCAGCAACTTAGCTCCTATCATGCGATGGTCGCATGCGTCAGTGCAGGAAGCAGTATCGCGCTACTACCGGCTCAATTATTTCATTCTATGGGGGATACTTCCTCATTGTTAGCCTCGCTCCCCGTCACAACATGTGATACCTATTTGATTTATCGTACTGGATACCAAGTGCCTGCTTTTACAGCTTTTAAGACATTAATTTTATCGCGTGAGGTTAATTAAAAATTCACCGCCTTTCTGGACACATGGCAAGCTGATTATTCAAGTATGTTATAAGTGAATATGAGCACTCACTCTATCTCTAAAGACCAAATGAGTTGGGAGAAAAATGATAACTACACAATATATTCAGCAGTTAGAAGACTTACCTTGCGGCGTTGTGCTTTACTATCACAACCAAAAAAAGGCGAGTATCAGTACATTTTGTGCTAGAGGAAGCGATCTGGCAGGTCGGCCATTGACAGTTGATACCCCATTACGCATTGCCAGTAACACAAAAACGTTTACCGCAGCAGCCATACTTAGGTTAGTTGAAATGGGGAAATTATCGTTAGATGATGCCATTTCACAACATATCACACCTGAATTTAACCAATTACTGTGTGACAGCTATGCCACCGATCATATCACTATTCGTCATCTACTCAGCCATAGTAGCGGGCTTTTTGATCATGCAGATGATCACTACCTCAAACGCGTACTTGCGAAACCGACACACCAGTGGACTCGGTTAGAGCAAATACAGCTCTATGTACGTAAAAAATTCCCCGTTGTCGCACCTTCAGACACATTTATTTATTCAGATACAGGTTACATACTGTTAGGCGATATCATTGAACGTGTTACGGGCCAATCGTTAGGCCACGCCGTTAGGGAGTTATTAAAATTCAATAAAATTGGATTAGATACCGCTTATTGGGAGTATTTAGAGCAACCTACGACAGATGCACCTCGTGCACGCCAATACCTAAAAGAGATAGAAGGTACACATATTCATGCTTCGATGGATGTGTATGGCGGGGGTGGTTTAATTACCTCATCTCAACAAATGGCTCGATTCCTTGAAGCCTTATTTAATGGCGAAATCTTTGAGAAACCAGAAACTCTACAGACAATGCTGAGTGTGGGTCACCATGTGGGCGCCCAAGAGTACCGATTAGGGTTGATGGCAAGTGTTGTAAATGGCATGACGCTATATTCACACCTTGGTTTTTGGGGATCTGCCGCCTATTACTCACCGGAAACCCAGACAAGTGCAGCCGGCTTTGTCGATGACAGGGATTCCCGAGAAACCTTAATTCGGGTGATTGAAGGGTTACTGACGCAACGTTAAAAAACAACAGGATGAAAAGTAAATAGCCCCTAAGTTGGGGCTATTTAATGACAGATTATTTCGCTGCTTTTGCAGGCTCCGCTTCAATTGCCGGTGTAGGCTCAACCTGTGGCCACAGCACCTTAGTAAATTTCTGGCGGATTTGCTCAGCATCCATCAACTGCTTCTCTTTCGGTTGAACCAACACAAAGGCAGCTTCTTGAGACAATAAACGACGCACTTCCATATTCACTTGATCCAGCGTTTGCCCCGCTAAGAAAGATTGCCTTAGTCGTTGATACTGCTCAGGAGCGATATCAACCACCCCATTTTGTTGAGAGATCAAGCGTTGGCCTGCTAACACATCCGTACTGGTACGAGCATAGGCCGCAAACAATTGTGATAATTGCACCTGTTTTTCATTGAGCATTTCATCAAACAATTCAGGTGAAATCCCATTTTGAACAGCGGTTGATAGCTCATTGAGAACAACATCTGTCACTGCTGCCATTTTTTCTGGCGCTGCTGCAACCGTTAACGTACAGCTAGCCTTCTGATATTGCACTCGGCAATCTAAGTTCGAATTCACTTCATCTTGGTTAAACTTTTGGCTAAAGGTTTTTTGTAATGAACGATAAAGTGCTTCACGGGCTAAATCACTTCCCCAATAGCGCATCAGTACGGCAGAGTCATTAATCGGTTGCCAATCGATATCCCAAATCAGGGATAAGCTATCTTTTGTTTGCTTATCTTGCAGAATGTCGATGGATTGAGGTTTCACCTGCGATAAAACAGCTACCGCAACAGGCTCTGAACGTTTACCTTCTAGTGAAGAGAACGTTTGAGTGATGTAATCAGATAACATGCGTGAATCAACATGACCTGCAACATACAGCGTCATAACATCTGGCGTATACCATTTTTGGTAAAACGAATTCACACTCTCTAAATCTACATTATCCTTAACCTTTTGCCCTGGGTCATAGCCCATCATTGCAGAGCCTTTCAGACGTGCGCGCCATACAGGATCCGTCGCATCAATAGGCAATGTAGCAACAGGAGCATTTGTCACACTCAGACCATTGTGCAGTGTGGTTTCAGTATAAGTTGCCCCAGCCGCGGAGGTTGCTAACCAGTTGAGTGCTTGTTTGAGAAGCTCTGGCTTATTGTGTGGTAAGCTCAAGCTATAGATTGTGTAGTCATATGAGACGACCGCTGGCGGAATGGGAACATCAGGATCGGTTGCCTGACGCCAAAAATTTTGCAACGTTGCGGTTGGAAATGCTTCTGTTTGATGTAACAGCGCCATTTTAGGGATTAAGTAGCTGTAACCTTTTTCATTTGCTTTTTCTGACAAAGACCCTGTTTTAATAGCCAATCTCAGTTGAATTCGGTCATTAGGACGCTGTGGAGTCTGCAATAGCTGCCAGCTAAAGCCATTTTCAAGCTTTCCTTGCTGCCATGCTGGATCAGGCTGCAATGGCTCAGCACTCGCAAGGCCAGCGACTGACAGTAGCACCACACTAAAGATATACCGAATTTTCAAACCCTGCATGTAAACCCCTATGTATTTTCTATCCTTGTATTTAACCGCAAAAATATGACTGATAAATTAACGAAAAACGCTAATTATAGGGTTAAACGATATGGTTTGGTCTCATACACTGTAAGTGACACCAATTATTAACGATATTAGACCACAAAGCTCGCCACATGTTCATGACTTAGTCTGAATTTTGCTGTTTTCTTTGGCGGTTATAATTCTTCGCCAATAAGCCTATCTCGTCATCCTTATGATAACCTGATACTTTGATGTCTTGATCGCCGCCATCTTGTAATTCTAGCGCAATTTTACGTAATGGCCTGACAATCATTCGACTTACACACCATGTCATCGCAATCGCAATGATCAAAACTAACAACAAATATGTCGTTATCATTAATGCCAACGTGTTGAAGGCGAATCGATAAACACGATTTGAATCAACTTGCAGCGTTAAATACCCTTGGGGTTTCGCCGTCAAGACGGTATTCCCATAGGCATACAAAGGTACTGTCATCTCTACTGGAATACCGGCAAATTTCACCGCCCAACTAGGAATTGGACGGGGTGTCGCAAAGTCTAAATGGATAACAGTCGCCCCATCGACTGTCACAATCGCTTTGCCCATAATACCCGATGTTTTCAAGCTCACGAGTAGCCGTTTAACTTCGTTCAGATCTGAACTTAATAATGATTCAGTCAATGGTTTTTGAATTTGTACAACCGCATTACTAAGCTGATTGAGATAGTCACCTTTTCTTTGCTCAAGTAAGTAACTAAATTGAATTGCCAAAAAAAGGGCGAGTGAGCTTAACGTGATCACAAAAAATACGATCATGCTTTTTAACGTTAGAGAACGTTGCACCCTGTTCTTCATGTTTCCGAAACCTTCTTTATCAAGCTTCTTTTGAATTGAATATTTTTCGCTTTAAAAAGCGGCCCTTTATCAACAAAGTCAGATAAACACCGACTAACATCCCCCCATTAACCCAACATATCACAATATTTTTTACCAATATTGCGAAACTGCAACTGGGCGCGAATCATTATTCAAGCCAAATAATCAATAAGTTTGGGTAGCGCGCCCAAAAAGGTAGGTTTTATGGGGCATTGGATGTCACTGAGTTATTCTCAGTATACTTGATTTTATCAATAAAGGAGCAGTTAAAAGTGAAAGTTTATGTAATTAAGACAAAGGGGGGATTTACGGAAACAACAACAACGTATCACACTGGATAACGGCAGAAAAGCAATATTTCTGCCGTCTTAGTGGGGATTAACTGGCTACAACGCTATTTTTTTCATCTTCATCGACGGCAAAACAGGCAACCAGTTGCCCTCCGTACTCTTTAAGAGCTGGTTGGAATTGCGTGCATTGCCCGAATGCTCGGCGGCAACGAGCTGCAAAAGCGCACCCCGGTGGTGGATTCAGCGGGCTTGGTAACTCTCCCGTCAACTTGATCCTTTCACGCCGTGAATCAGGGTTTAACCTTGGTGTTGCTGATAGCAGTGCTTGAGTATAAGGGTGCAAAGGATTATTAAAGATCTGTTCTTTAGTTCCTTTTTCTACGCAACGCCCCAAATACATCACCATCACTTCATCAGCTATATGTTCAACCACGGATAGATCATGCGAAATGAACACATAAGATAGCCCTAGCTCTTGCTGCAAATCCATCATTAGGTTAAGCACTTGAGCGCGTACGGAAACGTCCAGTGCTGAAACTGGTTCATCAGCAACAACAACATCAGGATCTAACATTAACCCTCGTGCGATTGCGATGCGCTGGCGTTGCCCGCCCGAAAACATATGAGGATAGCGCTCATAATGCTCCGTTTTTAACCCAACCTTAGCCATCATCGATAACACCTTTTCTCTACGCTGCTCTTTAGATAACGAGGTGTTAATCAATAAAGGCTCCTCAAGTATTTGCCCGACTTTTTTACGAGGATTTAAAGAGCCATATGGGTTTTGAAAGACAATTTGAATTTTTTGGCGACGTAGCTTTTCAGCCGCCTTGTCTTTAACCAGTAGGTTTTGGTCTTGATAGTAAAGCTCCCCCTCTGTGGGTTGTTCAATCATGGTCAGTAAACGACCTAGTGTCGATTTACCACACCCAGATTCTCCAACAACGGCGAGTGTTTTTCCTTTTTCTAGCTCAAATGAAACGCCATCGAGAGCTTTGACTAACCTTTCTGCCGAAAATATACCGCTTTTCGCTGAATAATATTTCTTTAAATTAATAGCCTGTAGTAAAGGCTTATGTTGATTTTCACTCATAGTGTCGGCCTCCCCATATCATCCAGCGGCATGTGGCATTTCACCTGCCTATCTCCAACAGAGCGCAATTCAGGCTCCTCAATACGACAACGCTCTGTCGCATAGGGGCAGCGAGGGTTCAACAGACAACCTTGTGGTCGGTCATATTTCCCCGGCACAACGCCCGGTAATGACGCTAACCGAGATTTATTAGTGGCAAACTCAGGCAAGGCACGTAACAGCGCTTGAGTATAGGGATGACGAGGATGTTTAAAGATATCAGAGGCTTTCGCTGATTCCACGACTTGGCCCGCATACATCACAATAATGTGATGTGCCGCTTCAGCAACCAAGGCAAGATCATGGGTGATCAAGACCAAGGCCATATTCTCTTGTTGTTGTAATTCAAGCAATAACTCAATAATTTGTGCTTGGATCGTCACATCAAGTGCGGTCGTCGGTTCGTCTGCAATCAATAACTTAGGCCGACATGCGATCGCCATCGCAATCATGACCCGCTGACTCATCCCACCTGATAGCTGGTGTGGATAAACATCAAGCCGCGATTTCGGGTCAGGGATCCCGACCATCGTCAGTAAATCAATTGCACGTTGTTTACGCGTACTTTTACTACCGCCTTGGTGCACTTTCAGCGCTTCCATTATCTGATAACCCACTGTAAAACAGGGGTTCAGACTGGTCATAGGGTCCTGAAATATCATCGCTACATCGGCACCAACAATTTGCCGACGCTCTTTTTCGGGAATAGACAATAAGTCACGCCCGTCAAATTGCAACGAATTAGCCATCACTTTCCCAGGATAGTCTATCAGCCCCATTATCGCTAAAGAGCTTACCGATTTCCCCGAGCCAGACTCACCCACTATGCCAACAACCTGACCTTTTTCAACGCTATAGCTGATGCGGTCAACGGCACGGAACGGGGTACTTTCATCACCAAAGTGTACCGAGAGTTGTTCTACATTTAACAATGCCATTAGATTACCTCATCACTGCTTGAGTTTTGGATCAAATGCATCACGCAAACCATCACCCATCAGGTTAAACGCTAATACAGTTAACAAGATTGCCAGACCAGGGAAGGTGACGACCCACCACGCACTTTGAGCGAATTGCAGCACGTCAGACAACATTGTGCCCCATTCAGGTGTTGGTGGCTGTGCTCCCATACCAAGAAAACCCAAAGCAGCCATATCTAAGATGGCATTAGAAAAGCCAAGTGATGCTTGAACAATTAGCGGTGCCAAGCAGTTCGGTAAAATATTAACAAACATCTGACGCGTAGCACCGGCGCCTGCCACACGTGAAGCGGTGACATAATCGCGATTCACTTCTACCAACACCGCGGCGCGAGTAAGCCGGATATAGTGAGGCAATGCAACGAAGGTCAGTGCAAGTGAGGCATTAACGATTGAAGGGCCAAAGATTGCCACCAATACTAAAGCCAGCAATAAACTCGGTAGGGCTAACATGATGTCAACGATACGCATAATCACAGCATCGACCACACCACCAAAATAGCCAGCAATAACGCCGACCGTCACCCCCATAATCAATGAGAGCACCACCACAAGGCAGCCGACTAACAGAGATAAGCGTGCACCATACATTAAGCGAGATAACAGATCTCGACCAACGTCATCCGTACCTAAGATAAATTGCCAACTTCCGCCGGATTCCCAAACAGGTGGTACCAATAAGAAATCGCGGAACTGCTCATCTGGTGCATGAGGGGCTAAAACACCTGCAAAAATAGCCACTAAGATCATTAAAATGATATATGCCATTCCGGCAACCGCACCTTTATTACGCTTAAAGTAGTGCCAGAATTCTTGGAATGGGGTCATCGGCTTAGGGGCGCTGACAACCGTTGGCTCAGTAGATTGAGACATGTAAGCGCTCCTTATTTTTTATGACGAATACGTGGGTTAACGATGCCGTACAGCAGATCAACCACGAGGTTAACAAAAATAATCAAAGTTGCGACTAATAAAACCCCACCTTGAACCACTGGGTAATCACGACGTTGAAGCCCTTCAATCAGCCAACGACCTAGACCTGGCCACGAAAAAATAGTTTCCGTTAGAATTGCGCCAGCGAGCATAACACCCACTTGTAAACCAATCACGGTGACAACAGGCAGCATCGCATTTCTCAGCGCATGAATAAGAATAACGCGTGCACGGCTAACCCCTTTAGCTCGAGCCGTACGAATGTAATCTTCCCCTAGTACTTCTAGCATCGATGAGCGAGTCATACGGACTATCACCGCCAGAGGTATGGTTCCAAGCACAATGGAAGGAAGTATGAGATGCTCAACCGCATCAATAAAGTTCCCTTCATCCCCCCAAATTAAGGTATCAATCAGCATAAAACCAGTCAGCGGATAGGAGTCATCCAAAAATACACTGTCGCTAACGCGCCCAGATACAGGGGTCAAATCCAACTGCACTGACACCAGCATGATTAACATGATCCCCCACCAGAAAATTGGCATTGAGTAACCTGTTAGGGATAAGCCAATTGCTGTGTGATCGAAAATAGAGCCACGCTTCACTGCGGCTAAAACACCGACAGGGATCCCCACTGAAATTGCAAAAATCATCGCACAGATTGCCAGTTCCATCGTGGCTTTAAAACGGGGGAAAAATTCATCCCAAACCGCTATCCGGCTTTTCAATGAAATCCCTAAGTCACCATGAAATATGCCATTAATATAGTGAAGATATTGTTTCCACAATGGCTGGTCTAAGCCCAATTCAGCCATTAAATAAGCGTGTCGTTCGGGCGATAAGCCTCTTTCACCTGCCATAATCATCACGGGGTCACCCGGGATCATATGCACAAATGCGAACGTGAGTAATGTGATACCGATAAACGTAGGGATAACTAGCCCCAAACGTCGGAGGATAAATTGCAACATATCCTGAATCTCTTTTAATAATGCCTTTGACGGCTCTGAGTCCGTTTGGCTAATCAGAAGAGTGTGACTCTTCTGTCTGCTCACAAAGAACTGAGTTTTCTGTTTCCCTGAAATTCAGAGGTGAAAACGCCCTTCGCTATCAAAAAGATGGCGAAGGGCTGATACAAATTAACAACGATTATTTTTCAATATCGACGTTTTCAAAGTGGTGTTTGCCGAGAGGGTCGACAACATAGCCCTTCACTTCTTTACGGACTGGTTCATATACCGTTGAGTGAGCAATGATCAGGGCTGGTGCTTGTTCATTCATAACAACCTGTGCTTGCTTGTAGAGATCAATACGTTTGTTATGATCTGCTGTCATACGAGCAGGCTGGATCAAGTCTTCAAAGCCTTGATAACACCATTTCGAATAGTTAGAGCCTTGCTCTTTCGCCGCACAGCTAAACAGTGTCGCGAAGAAGTTATCAGGGTCACCATTATCACCGGTCCAACCCATCATTACCGTTTGCGGTTCACCATCTTTAGCACGCTTCAGATATTCGCCCCACTCATAGCTCACTACTTTCGATTTAACACCAATTTTTGCCCAGTCAGCTTGGATCATCTCAGCCATACGGCGCGCATTTGGGTTATATGGACGTTGGACTGGCATTGCCCATAAATCAATTTCGAAACCATTCGGGAACCCGGCCTCAGCCAATAACGCTTTTGCTTTTTCAGGATTATATTCATAATCCTTCACATCATCGTTATAGCCCCACATCGTTGGTGGAATTAAGTTTTTCGCTTTCTGTCCTGCACCTTGATAAACGGCATCGATGATAGCGTCTTTATTCACAGCCATAGATAGCGCTTGGCGCACTTTCTGGTTATCTAGTGGTTTTTTCTCAACGTTGAAAGAGAGATAACCGACGTTCAAGCCAGGTTGCTCCATCAATGTAATATTTTTATCTTGCTTCATGCGTTCCAAGTCTGCCGGATTTGGGTATGGCATAACTTGACACTCATTTTTTTGCAGCTTGGCATAACGGACAGACGCATCAGGTGTAATCGAAAAAACTAAACGATCAATCTTAGGTTTATTACCCCAATACTCTTTGTTGGCTTTATAAAGAATACGTGAATCTTTTTGGTACTGCTGTAGCTCAAATGGGCCTGTTCCAATAGGGTTCAAATCCACTTTTTGCGGTGTGCCCGCTGCTAACATTTTGTCAGCATATTCAGCAGAAAGAATGGAAGCAAAGTCCATTGCCATATCAGCTAAGAAAGGTGACTCTGGGCGAGAGAGTGTGAAACGTACGGTGTACTCATCAACTTTTTCAACTTTATCGATGATTTTATCCATATCCATGCCCATAAAGTACTCATAGCTACCGCCGGAGACTTTGTGGTATGGGTGATTCGCATCTTTCTGACGCATGAAGGTATAAATGACATCATCCGCATTAAAGTCGCGGCTTGGCTTAAATTCTTTATTTGAATGCCATTTTACGCCTTTACGTAAGTGGAAAGTATAAACTTTGCCATCATCGCTTACTTCCCAACTTTCCGCTAAACCTGGCTCTATCTCTGTAGTACCAAGTTTGAACTCAACTAAACGGTTATAGAGTGGAATTGAGCTAGCATCGTAAGTCGTACCGGAAGTAAATAGCTGAGGGTTAAAGCCCTCTGGAGAGCCTTCTGAACAGTAGACTAATGTTTTCGCTTGCACAGAAGCAGAAACTGCAAGTGCTGCAAGTGTTAGCCCAATGGTTAAACCTGTCTTTTTGATTGAGAGCGTCATCTGTATGCTCCTGTGGTGTTCATGTGTTATTTGCTTGATGCCCAAACCCATCCTTGAAATGACAGATAGGGGATCTGTATTTTTTTGTTATTCACTGTGCAATTAATCAACTGTCATCCACTTCGTCAATAGTATCTCTCTTTAAACAGACAACTATCTTATAACATTTTAGAAACATATTAAGAGTGTTCTTAGGTCTTTGTATGGTTATTTAAGTCATATAGCAGACATAATAACCATAAAAATACTACAGGATAGTGTTTTATCTCTGGGTGATTTATTTTTATATTTGTGATTAAGTGCTGAATTACTGAACGAAAATAGTGCAACACCTAAGAGAGTGCGGCATAAAGTTCTGGTGTGTTTAAAACAAATAATTACTTTAGGTTGTTATTATTTTGCTTGTTTTTTATTCATATAAAAAAGTACGGTTCATTAAATTTTAACAATTTATTGATTAGTTAATAACTTCAATAATCGCACGATCTACTTGATTTCATTCTCTCTACGGACCTTCACTATATGACTCTGCTCTCATTCAATGACTCGCCTTTTCCAAAATAAATAATTTACTTTAATATCAGCCCATTATAATTATTCACGCCGGAATATCGCTAATCTCATCCCCTTTACTCGCTATATTAATTGCTTTATAAGTATTCCAATGCCTGCACAACAATGCTCAGAGATACCTAAATAGCCGTTATTTGGGAGCTTTATGAGTACAATATAACGGTTTCCTTGAACTCGCTGCTGTGTAACCCTACTTCAACCAGACTTCTGCTTACCTATTTATGTTTGGGCATAAACCATATTCATAGCCAATGAAACTGCGACCAAATAAACTGGCTAATAATCAATACTCACTTTCGCCCCAACATTCACCGCGTTCGTTGCTAATTTCGCCGACTGCCAAAGAGGAGCCTCGATAAAGAGTTGGTAGTTCAAGCGATCAATCTGCCCTCTCACACCAATTTCTGTACCGAATAGCCTGTTTTCTCGCCAAATATGTGCGCTTTGCGAAGATGTCGAGGCGAAATCCAATGCACCATATAGCTCATAACCCCGCCATGGGGTAAACCACCCCCACTCATTTTTAAGTTTCAACGTGTTATCTCCCAAATTCTCCGTTAATACGCTATTTGAGAACCCCCTAATCCCAAATTTCCCAGTAGGACTATTTAGCTCAAGCTGCGGATCTAGTGGCGAGCGACTTAATTGCATTTCAAGCTCATGTCGGTGATACATCGATTGGTTGGCTAAATAAAATTGCCGTTGAAAATCTACCGAAAATAGATATATGCCGGCTCGCTCTAACCCTGTCACTTGGCGCCTTGTGGAACCGAACCAATCCGTATCTTGTTTATAACTCAATGAAAATGTCACATTACCTTGTGCAAAATGACGCTGATGTTTTACCCCAAGTAAGAGATAACTTGTAAAGCGTTGTTGGGTTTTCAAACGATATCGCTCTAAAAAGAGATCTAATGTTTGAATTTGAGTCCCCATACTTATCGACGTTGAGTGATATAAGGCTCGATGAAGAACATACTCAGCTTGTAGCGACAGTAATCGGCTTCTCACATCATTTCTAACTTTAATGCTATCAATTAATTGGAAGTTTTGATGAATGCTGTTCTCTTGATAGCCCGCATATAAACTCAATAACCAATAATGGTAAGGAACTGAATACAAAATGGAGACCGATTTCAATTTCTTTTCAGGCTCTTTTCCAATATCACTATCTAAATTTAGAAAAAAGAAATCATTCAGTGCTAATGGATTAGCTAACATAATCAGATTGCTGACAACATGGGTAGGAAATTGCGGTGATTGTTTCGACGCTAAAAGTAGTTTTCCTTTAAAAGCTCTTGCTGCATTACGTTGGATCACTAAACGGTTCATATTGTTCTGTTCGTGATCGGAAACAATATGAATTTGATGTGGGATCAACTGGGTATTGCGTAAATTAGCCAGACCTTGATTTATAGCGTGGATATCTACGACTTGCCCTTTGCGTAATGGAAAAGCGTACGCTAATGATTGGCTAGCACTATCTTGATACTCAATACTGCCGAGCTTCCCCGCGACTAATTCAACCTGCAACACACCAAATAACAAAGTTTGCTCTGGGTAGTGAATAGACGATGTGATATATCCTACCTCAGCCAACTGTGCGTTAAGAAAGTCTGCATAGCGCAATAGCCCTTCCTCACTAACACATCTCCCTTCAACGCCCTGTTTCCATTTACTGATATCACTCGAGGTAATTAACGGAAATAGTGCCAATGTTGAGAAATGAACTTGGTGAATCGCAATACAGGGCGTTGATGGTGATTTCACCGCAAAATCAAGCTGCCTATTGGCATAACAAGGCAGATAGTTGAACAGTAAAAATAACAAAATAAACAGTGTTGGTGCTGTTTTCATTAACAGGTTCCTTGTTATGAAAAATCCATTGATAGGTAATAAACAACTCGCGACTACATCATGCTTTTCATTACACTCAAGAAAACAACGTTAATGAACATAACAACAGATTATGACGAGAAAGGACAACAAAGTTACTCTGAAAGCGCATGTTGGTAAGTTAGACAAAAACCATGCCACCAGAATCAGTATTTGGATGATGAGAAAAATTACTGTGTGAAATGTTTGCTGATGTTTAAATGCAAAAAACCCCACCTCATATGAGGTGGGGTTCTGGAATCTGGTCGGCGAGAGAGGATTCGAACCTCCGACCCACTGGTCCCAAACCAGTTGCGCTACCAAGCTGCGCTACTCGCCGAAAACGGTGTGAATCATACTGTTGAGCGCCCTTCCCGTCAACCCATTTTTCACTAAATTTGTTTGTATGCTGATAAAACCATCAACTTGATAGGGTTTTTTAACTAATCGCCCCTATAAGACAACATTAAGCCCTTGCAAGATCTTATCCTGCAAGGGCTTATAAAGATTAATAAATGATATTTTTAGTCAATACCATCACTTGTTCACGATTTATTGTAGCAATGAGATATCTGCAACTTTCAAGAACAAATCACGTAATTGGCTAAGCAGAGTTAGACGGTTAATACGTACCGCTTCATCTTCATCCATAACCATAACATCAGCAAAAAATGCATCCACAACTTCACGTAAAGAAGCCAACTCAACTAAGGCATCTTGATAATTACGCTCAGCAAACATTGGCTCTAGTTTTTCTTGTAATACAACAAGGTGTGTAGCCAACTTCACTTCTTGTGGCGCTTTTAGCACAGATGCGAGAACTTTATCAGCCAGTTTCTCATTAGATTTACTCAAGATGTTCGAAACACGCTTATTGGCTGCCGCTAAAGCTTCTGCATCTTCCAATGTACGGAAGTGAGTCACAGCCTTCACACGTGCATCAAAATCGGCTGGTGACGTTGGACGGCGCGTTAACACCGCTTGAATCGTATCAATACTATAGCCAAGCTCTTGATACCAAGAACGGAAGCGGCCAAGCATAAATTCAACAACATCATTCACTACATTTTTGTTAGTGAGTTTATCACCGTAAAGGCGGACGGCTTCTTCTGTCATTTCAACGAGATCAAGCTGATAGCCTTTTTCAACAATAATGCGTAACACGCCTAATGCAGCTCGACGCAGTGCAAATGGGTCTTTATCACCTTTCGGATGCTGACCGATGCCGAAAATACCGGCTAAGGTGTCCATTTTCTCGGCTAAGGCAAGTGCCGCTGAAACATCAGTAGATGGCAACGCATCCCCTGCAAAACGAGGTTGATACTGCTCTTTCAGTGCTAATGCAACATCTTCTGATTCACCGTCATGGCGTGCGTAGTGCATCCCCATCACGCCTTGAGTGTCTGTAAATTCAAACACCATATTGGTCATCAGGTCACATTTTGCCAACAAACCCGCGCGAGTCGCATGATTAACATCTGCACCAATCTTCGCTGCAACCCAACCTGATAAGGCTTCTAAACGGTCAGTCTTATCACGCAATGTGCCAAGCTGTTGTTGAAACAGAACGGTTTCCAAACGTGGTAAATTATCTTCAAGACGTTGTTTACGGTCAGTTTTAAAGAAAAACTCCGCATCCGCCAAACGAGGACGTACCACTTTTTCATTACCGGAGATAATTTGTTGTGGGTCTGAAGATTCAATATTCGCCACAAAAATGAAATTTGGCATCAGGTTGCCAGCATTGTCATAAACAGGGAAATATTTCTGATCCCCTTTCATGGTATAAACCAATGCTTCCGCAGGTACTTCTAAGAACTTCTCTTCAAATTTTGCAGTTAATACGACAGGCCATTCAACTAATGAAGCAACTTCTTCTAGTAAGCTGTCGGTTAAATCCGCTTTCCCACCAAGGGCGAGCGCGGCTTTTTCAGCATCAGCTTTGATGACGGCTTTACGTTCTTCATAGTCAGCAATGACTTTGCCGCGTTCACGTAAGATCGCCGGATATTGGTCTGCATGATCAATCGTAAACTCTGATTCACCCATAAAACGGTGACCACGGATTGTACGACCGCTCTTAATGCCTAGCACTTCACCGTCAACAACATCGCTACCCAATAATAAGGTTACGGTGTGGACAGGGCGCACAAAATGCGTCTCTTTATCGCCCCAACGCATGAGTTTTGGAATGGGTAACTTAGCCAGAGAACGGCTTACCATATCGACCAACAATTCACTAACTGCTACGCCTTTTACTTGAGCGCGATAAAGTAACCATTCACCTTTATCCGTTTTTAAACGCTCGGCTTGGTCAACGGAAATACCGCAACCACGAGCCCACCCTTCAGCAGCTTTGGTTGGTTGACCGTCAGCGCCAAAAGCAGCAGAAATCGCAGGGCCGCGTTTTTCAACTTCACGGTCAGGTGATGAGTCTGCAAGAGCAGCGACTTTTAAGGCCAAACGGCGAGGTGCTGCAAACCAGCTAACTTCACCGTGTGCAATATCCGCGCTATCCAATTCAGCCGTAAAGTTTGCCGCAAATGATTCAGCTAATGAACGAAGAGCCTTCGGCGGTAACTCTTCTGTGCCGATTTCCACTAGGAAAGTCTGTTGAGTCATGACAGCCTCTTAATTCTTGTGACACATAGGGAATCCGAGCGCCTCACGGGAAGCATAATAAGCTTCGGCAACCCCTTTAGTTAGGGTACGGATACGTAGAATATAACGCTGGCGTTCTGTCACTGAGATTGCTTTACGAGCATCCAGTAAGTTAAATGTATGAGCCGCTTTCAAAATGCGCTCATAAGCCGGTAGCGGCAGTGGTGTTTCTAGTGACAGTAAATATTGAGCTTCTTTCTCATACTCTTCAAAGCATTTGAAAAGAAAATCGACATTAGCATATTCAAAGTTATAGGTTGACTGCTCAACTTCATTTTGATGATAAATATCACCATAGGTCGTTTTACCGAGTGGGCCATCGCACCAAACAAGGTCATAAACGCTATCAACACCTTGAATATACATAGCAAGGCGTTCAAGACCGTAGGTAATTTCACCCGTTACAGGCTTGCATTCCAGCCCGCCAACTTGTTGGAAGTAAGTAAACTGAGTGACTTCCATACCATTTAGCCACACTTCCCAGCCTAGACCCCAAGCGCCTAGTGTTGGGTTTTCCCAGTTATCCTCAACAAAACGGATATCATGAACGGTGGGATCAATTCCCAATTCCTTCAATGAACCGAGGTAAAGTTCTTGAATATTGTCAGGTGATGGCTTAATGATCACTTGAAACTGATAGTAATGTTGAAGGCGGTTTGGGTTTTCACCGTAACGGCCATCAGTAGGACGACGAGAAGGCTGAACATAAGCCGCCGCAATTGGCTCAGGCCCTAACGCACGCAAGCACGTCATTGGATGAGATGTTCCTGCGCCGACTTCCATGTCCAGTGGTTGAACAATGGTGCAGCCTTGGCGCGCCCAGTAATCCTGCAATGTCAGGATAAGACCTTGGAAGGTTTTGGTATCAAACTTTTGCATGTTAGATCCGCACGCGATACATATGATTTAATGAAAGTACGTCAGTATACCCTTTGACCGCCAGATATACAGCATTGAATCTACGTCTATTTGCCCTATAAATAAAAAAACTTTATTTTGTCTCTTTTAAACTGGACATTTATACAGTATAAATAAGGCATATAAGCTTTTGCCCCCCTTGAAAGGAGACAAAATGAATTCATCGCCAATTCGTTGCCATTGGGTAAATCAAGACCCAGAATATATTGCCTACCATGATAATGAATGGGGGAAGCCAACAAAGGATAACCAACAGCTATTTGAGATGATCTGCTTAGAAGGTCAACAAGCTGGGCTTTCTTGGTACACCATTTTAAAAAAACGCCAAGATTATCGCATACTGTTCCATCAGTTTGATCCTGCAAAAATTGCCATGATGAGTGAACAAGATGTTGACAGCTTAATGCAGGATCCTCGTATCATTCGGAACCGCGCTAAAATTAACGCGATTATTGCTAATGCAAAGGCTTATTTAAAAATGGCTGAAAACGGCGAGGATTTCTCAACATTTTTATGGCAATTTGTGGGTGGCAAACCTATCGTCAACCAGTGGCAGTCTCACACTCAAGTTCCCACAGAGACAGAGCTTTCAAAACGTTTATCCAAAGCACTTAAAAAACGTGGATTTAAGTTTATTGGTTCCATTACTTGTTATGCTTTTATGCAAGCGACAGGCATGATTAATGACCATTTAAAAGATTGTTGCCAATATAAATAAATCAGAATGAATCGGCATCACCCCCATTATCAAAAGCAACATTCACCATATTTTAACCAATTTTCACAAATATCAGCCCAGAAGTTAATAAAAAAGCAGTATTTTGTATCAATGCTATATTGATTGAAGCTGTTGAACTCTCTTGTCGAGCAGAGTATGTTTTTAAATTCCATTAACAACCTACTTAACATATGTGAATAAATGAGATGATATTTTCTAAATTCGGTAATAAATTCGCACAAAATTCAGGTATATCAACATTAATGAAAGACTTGAATGATGGCTTGAGAACTCCCGGTGCAATTATGCTGGGTGGTGGGAACCCTGCTCATATCCCTGAGATGGATGCCTATTTCCAAACACTATTAGCAGAAATGTGCGCCAACGGTAAATTAACGGATACTTTGTGTAACTATGACGGTCCACAAGGTAAAGATGCCATGTTGAAAGCGCTAGCAGCAACCCTAAAAGCAAAACTAGGCTGGAATATTAGCGCCAAAAATATTGCCCTATCCAATGGCAGCCAAAGCGCGTTTTTCTACCTATTTAACTTGCTTGCTGGTCGTTTTGAAGATGGCATCACTCGTAAGGTTCTATTCCCACTAGCCCCCGAATATGTTGGCTATGCCGATTCAGGGCTAGATGACGATCTATTTGTGGCAAATAAGCCACAAATTGAATATTTACCGAATGGTCAATTTAAATATCACGTTGATTTTAATACATTAGAAGTAACTGATGATATTGGTGTTATCTGTGTTTCACGCCCAACAAACCCTACCGGTAACGTGATAACCGATGAGGAAGTGGAGCACCTTGATAAACTGGCAAAGCAACACAACATTCCATTACTCATTGATAACGCTTATGGAGTTCCTTTCCCTGGCATTATTTTTAGTGAAGCGACGCCATTTTGGAATGAGAATGTCATTCTGTGTATGAGCTTGTCTAAGCTAGGGTTACCCGGTACTCGTTGCGGTATTATCATCGCGAATGAAGAGATCATTGAAGCGGTGAGTAACATGAACGGCATTATTAGCCTTGCACCGGGTAGTGTTGGCCCTGCATTAGCGTTGGAAATGTTGCAGCGGGATGATCTGATTTCTTTATCAAAAAATGTTATTGGCCCCTTCTATAAACAACGTGTAGAAGAGGTTATCCGCATTATCCGTCGTTATATTCCTGAAGATAAATGTCTGATCCATAAGCCTGAAGGTGCTATTTTCTTATGGTTATGGTTCAAAGATTTGCCGATTACTAGCTTAGAACTCTATCAACGACTAAAAAAACGCGGTGTTTTAATGGTTCCGGGGCATTACTTTTTCCCTGGTCTAGAAGAAAACTGGCCACATGCACATCAATGTATGCGTATGAATTATGTGCCAGAGCCAGAAAAAATCGAGAAAGGTATTGCTATTCTTGCTGAAGAATTAGAATTGGCTTATCAAACTGTCGAATGTTAGATGTTCCTGTCGTTAGCTTGTTGTCATCCTTGTATATCAAGGATGACTGGTTAACTAACACGGTTAATAGATACCTGATACCCTAAAAATAAAAAAAAAGCCCTTTTATGAATTAAAAGGGCTAAAAATTAGCGAGAACTCCGTAATCAAATATTACATTACGAATATCATTCAACTGTATTAAACCATCTTTTTAGATTATTCATCGTTTGAATAAACACCATTTTTACCTCTATATATCTAAATACCCTTCTCGCCCATCATCACTTTTAGCAACTATCGTCACAATGTCCAAAATAAAATCGCCAATAGCTGCGGTGAAATAATGCGTAAAAACATCGCTAAAGGATAGACGGTTGCATAAGAGAGAGCCGGTGCCCCACTGGTTGAATGAATATTGTTAGCAAATGCCAGTGCTGGTGGATCTGTCATTGAACCTGCCAGCACACCACACAGGCTGAGGTAATTCATCTTGCCGAAGATCCGAGCGATAAGACCAGTAATAAATAACGGAACAAAGGTGATTAATAAACCGTAGCCGATCCAAGTTAGCCCATCACCTTTAACTAAGGTATCAATAAAACCACCGCCTGAATTTAAACCGACCACAGCAAGGAACATCACAATACCGAGCTCCCGTAATGCAAGGTTAGCACTAGGCGGCATAAACCAATATAAACGCCCTATGGTGCCTATACGCCCTAAAATCAGTGCGATGACCAATGGTCCACCTGCCAGCCCAAGTTTTAATGCTGCGGGGAAACCCGGAATAAAAAGAGGTATCGACCCCAACACAACACCAAGACCTATACCAATAAACACAGGTAGCATTTGTACTTGCTGTAGTTTTTGTTTGGCGTTGCCAAGCAATGCGCTAACGGCTTCAATAGACTCAGGCCTTCCCACAATATTGAGAATATCACCGAATTGCAGTACTGAATTATTATTCGCCACAAGCTCAATCCCTGCTCGATTTAGTCGAGTGACCACCACGTCATATTTCTGTTTTAAGTTCAGATCACGTAGACGTTTACTCAATACTGAATCATTTGTTACTACTACACGAACAGAGTGAAGTATTGAGCCAGATGTCGATAATGATGCATCCACCTCCTCACCAAGAATTAAACGGACTTTATTAAGGTCTTCTTTTTGCCCAACCACATGCAGTAAATCGCCTAATTGAATTTCCGTTGTAGGCTGAGGCACCATAAGCATTTCGCCTCTTTTCAATCTTGAGCAAACAATATCCTCACTTCCTAATAAAGGAATATCTTGCATCATCAAGCCATCTAAGTTGGTATTGCGAACCGCAATATTCATCGTTTGCAATGTTTCTCGCTGATGCACATTCTGGCTGCTAAAAGCTGCGGCTTCTTTATCAACACTGATCCTAAAAATGATACGGATCAACCACATTACTAGCAAAATACCACATATGCCCATCGGATAAGCCATGGCATATCCCATTCCCATTTGCCCAACCAGCGCAGGGTCCGAGCCTAAGTCAGTGAGTATTTGCTGGCCTGCACCTAAAGAAGGCGTATTCGTGACCGCACCAGAAAAAATCCCCAAAATAATTGGTAACGGAATATTGGCTAATTTGTAGATAACCGCGGTTACTACAGCACCTAATACAACAACTAATAAAGCAAAGCCATTTAGTTTTAATCCAGAAACACGCAATGATGAGAAGAAACCTGGCCCCACTTGAATACCGATAGTATAAACAAACAGGATCAAGCCAAATTCCTGAATAAAATGCAGCATGTGACCATTGAGTTGTAAACCATAGCTTTGTGCGAAATGGCCGACAATAATACCGCCAAATAATACCCCGCCGATCCCAAGGCCAACATTACGGATTTTCCAATTACCTATCCATAAGCCAAGTGCAGCAGCTAACGCCAACAAACTCACAGTAAGAGCTAATTCACTCATAGACCGTTATCCTTTTGACGAAAAGTCACTTACAAAGCGTAACGTGAAAGACGATAAAACGTACAACTGAATCGATTATGTCAAATAAAAACAAAGTAATATGTGCATTAGTCCACAGTTCGTCATTTATGAAAAAGAGATTAGCTCACCGATTGATGCCAATACATATACGTATTAAACATTCAATGATATTGGTTAATATTGGTAACAAAATAGATCATTTGTTTAGACAGTTATCAATTTTTATAATACAAATTCAACAATTCATATTATGCTGTGATTGTGAATTTTTGATTTTTAGCTATTATTGTCACAGGGAAAGATAATAAATTTAAAACATAGGTTAAATGGACTATATGGCTGGACTATTGCTAAAAAGAATATTGATATGTTTTACACCATTAATACTTTCAGGCTGTTCAAGCATTATGACTCATGCAGGGCCTTCTGACGGTTATTACCCCGGCTCTAAAAACAGTATCGAAATGATTAAAGATAAAGATACTGGCTGGGTTATGCGCCCGCTATTAGCGATTGATTTACCCTTTACCGCGGTAATGGACACATTGCTTATTCCCTTAGATTATGTGAAATCTGATAGTAACTCTGAAGAGAGTTCACCTAAAAAGCGTATTGAAGCACTCGATAAACAAGCTAATACCCAAATAAATAACCACCCAGACTCTTTAGAGAGCAATCTAGAATAGCGTATTTGTTACAAGTAACATATTCAGTTAATGAGTATTAATTTTATAATTAATTACTCTTTGTTTTACTCTTTATTTGCATACTTTTTTCAATGTTATTCTAATTAACACGATTTAATAATGATTAAATCACCGAATAAATTACTAAGATATAATTAATTAACACTATAAACACTAGCTAATTAATTATATTTCGAGTATTGAGAAGAGGCACTTTCACCTCTTCTCTCTTACTTTATCTAGGTGGTTACCTAGCATGCGATTTAGCATCCTAAGCCTGTTTCTACAATATGAATTTGCCTATACCCCTTTGTGTCATCACGCATAAAAGCAATCAAACGGTCATCAGGTGAAAACACAACGGCGTCCGCAACGGGAGCGGTTGCACTTCGCACCGTCAATCTTTCTAATTCACCTGAAATCACATTGCAACGCATCACGCTGTTATCACAAATAAAGGCAATATGCTTGCCCTGACTATCCCAACTAAAGGCAGATTGGATAGATGAGGAACTCTGTGTAATTTGCTTAAGGCTTCCTGTCGATGTACTGGCTAACCATAACTGAACAACGCCATTATCATCCTTCATTAAACAGGCAATAAAACGGCCATCAGGCGATGAACGTAACCAGTGCCTTGGTTGTTTCGCCAGCCCTGGATATTGCCGCTCATGGGTAAATGTCAACCTACGTTGTTGAATATTTTTAGGGGGAAAAGGTAGCCGAGAATCCGTGCCTTGCAGCGGGAAATCACCTTGTTGCATAAAGGCATTCTCATCCTCGGGCAGGTCAACGATGAAGATTTCAGGAATAATTTCACCATCAAGCGAGTGAGTATCACCAATAAACGCGATTGCCCTGCTTTGCCACTGCCCATTATCTGATAAATACCCTTTTTGCCCAATCCAACCTTCTTCGTAGGCTCGGCTGATTTGATGACTGCCAAGAATCGGCTCTGGGGTTGTGTGGGAAATAACACAGCAGAAATATTCCCCGCTATACTCACGTTGATGACCTTTCGGCTCCACATTGACTGCTTTGATAGGAACAGCGATAGCAACATTACGTTGATCTAACCGAATATCTCTTTCATGCATAACATGGTCGTTATAAGTAAAACTTAACCACTTACCATCGGGACTAAAGACATGAACATGTGTTCCTCCTCTTAATGCTCCTGCAAGATAAGGTGGAGTAATACACATGGCATCAATTGAATGCGCTTCTCCTAATTTATCATCTCTAACGTATACGCCTCTGCGATGATGAAAATCGTATTGCCACTGCTCATCAGGAAATTCAGGGCCATGAATAAAGGCATAACGAGGTGGCTCTTCAGCACTTACCGTCACAACACCCACATGCGCACCATGATTAGCGCGATAGATTTCACATGGCATCTGACGCTCAATATGAATTTTTTCTATGGTCAACCCAGTAAATGAACTCGGACTAGGGCGAACATCATAAGCTATCCATTGGCTATCCGCTGTCCAAACATTAATATTTGTAAGTTGATGACTTCGCTTATCGTGCGTTATTTGAGTTTCTTTATAAGGTAATTTGCCGTTCAATCTGTTATCCTTTGACATCTCTTAATATGGGCTATCGGATTACTTTAACTAATCTATTTTGTAAGGCACTAGAAAATCTCAGTCGAGAATTTCTATAAGTAATATTACCCTTTAGCAATCACTTTAGTGTCGAATAGAATCATTATGTTATTAAGTGTTCTTTATATTATTGGTATTACCGCTGAGGCCATGACAGGCGCCCTCGCAGCCGGTCGCCGTAAAATGGATGTTTTCGGCGTTATTATTATTGCCTCAGCGACCGCCATTGGCGGAGGCTCTGTGCGCGATGTCTTACTTGGGCACTATCCATTAGGTTGGGTTCAAAACCCCGAATATATCTTGACAGTCGCCGGTGCCGCTATCGTTACTATTTGGATCGCACCAATGATGAAACATTTACGTCGTTTGTTTCTAATTTTAGATGCGATAGGCCTTATTGTATTCTCAATTCTAGGTGCCCAAATAGCCCTTGATATGAATTATAGCCCAGTGATTGCCGCGATTGCTGCTGTAATTACCGGAGTATTTGGCGGTGTCCTTCGTGACATGCTATGTAACACCATCCCCCTCGTTTTCCAAAAAGAAGTTTATGCTGGCGTCTCATTTGCTGCTGCATGGCTGTATATTGGGCTTTTATATACCCCACTACCACAAGACATCGTCGTTATTATTACCCTCGTCGCGGGACTAAGCGCACGGCTCATCGCCATACGTTATCGCTTAGGGTTACCCATTTTTAACTACGAAAGCCAAGATTAACAATTTAGGCCATCAAGCGGTTAGATTGATGGCCCGTTTCTTATCTCATCAATAACCTGAAATATCTCTTTGATATCCGGTGTTGAAAGCCATTGATTAAGCTTTGTTTTTTGTATGATAGACAAACCTAACCCCTCTAAAAAAAGCGTATTATTTAATAGGCTTAATTCTGTAATTAATGATAAATGTTTATCTTTTAAAGGGATCCCTAAGCCTTTTAGCCAATTCATGAGTGGTTGCTGCCCCACCAGCCTAAATTGCTCAATGATTTTCTTGGTTTTTTTAGTATTGGGTAGACTGGTTTGCCAACTTGGAGATAACCATGTTGTCAGCTTATTCAGATGGTAATGTTCTGCCCATTCACGCCAAGTAGCTTCACTAATTCCTTTTATCTTCAATTGCTTGCCTAGCCAATTTAAACGAGCAACAAACTGCTGCTCACACTGAGGAGTCATTACAAAACAGCTTAAAGCGTGAAACTGCTTAAACTGAGATAAGTCAGGGTAGGTGCGTTGTTGAAGGCGCCAAATTACCGATTCAAGTTTTGGAATACCATGCCCCGCTAGTGCCACTTGAATAGTATCACCAACCAGCAGATCCTTTTTCTGCCATGATTTCAATGAGCCTAAATAGAGCCGACTCACCTTTTTACTATCTAGTTCAACAGGTTCAATTTCCGCCACCACACTCACAGCCCCCGTTCTCCCCACGCGAAAATGGAGGTCAGTCACTTTTGAGGCGATTCGAGCATAAGGATGCTTCCAAGCTACAGACCAACTGTTGTGATTCACTTGCCATGCCGCTACCCGTGGCGTTGGAAATGACTTAAGTACAATACCGTCTGTCGCAAAAGGCATCGGCTGTTGATAGTAATAGGACTGCCATTTTTTCACTTGTGCCATAGTCGTGACTTTATGGCTATATTGCTGAGTAAGTGGAAACCCTAAATTTGCCAGTTGCCGCCATTGCTCTTCGGCTTTCCCCACTCCCTCTGGCCATGCCCAAATAAAGACATCAATATTGGCCTCAGGGGTTACAGGCTTACTTTTGCGCATTAACCACCCTGCAACTTGATTTCTGGCATTAACCCCACCACTGGCTTGTTGCCTATGATCTTTTAGCCGCCAAAATAGCTCTCCTTGTAATATAAGCTGTGGTTGTGATGTCGGTAGTTGCTTGGGGATAGCTGGAATAAAATCCGCTTTATCACGCCATTCAAGCCCCTCAATACCATTTCCACGACTGATCATTGAAACCAATTTCCCTTGCTGATAAACCAACGAAATGGCAACGCCATCAACCTTCGGTTGTAGCCAGACCTCCTCCCGTGTATCTATCCATTTTCCAATATCCACTTCATTTAATTTTTTTAAGCCCGTATGCACAATAGGATGCTTGGCTGTGCGCGAATGAGGTGGCAAATGGATAGGCGGTAATTGCCCAGACAAATTTTGGCACTTTTGCCATTGTTGCCATGTATTCAGCAGTTGATCATATGTTTCATCTGTTACGGGGCTATTCCCCGATAAACGGTATAGACGGTTCCATTGCTGCAACTGCTCGCCCAATTTCTGGCTCTCTTTTTTTAACTCATCCTGACTCAATGTTGAGCATTGGTGGGGATAAAAAAGCCGTGTTGCGTCGGCTGACACATAGCTACAGTAAAAACTCAGTACCACAAAGACGTATTGAGCAGCCCGCCCTCTTTTTTCCTGAACAAATCCCTTTTGCATAAGCTGTCCTTATTCCTTTAGTTATCCCTTCAGATTGCACATCGATCCTGACGCGATAATCCAAAACTATCAGCTTAATTTCGATACTTCTGCAAAACATTTCGCAAAAAGAGTGTACTTTGCATCAATAAAAAAATATTTTCTGGAACGGCTTCGCAATTCATCTATTTCTTAAATAAATTGCGCTGTATACTCTAGATAATTTGAGATGCAATAAGAAATGAATCGCTATCAGCGCACTGCCGTTTGCCGTTCGCGTTAATGAATATCATCAAGAATATGGCAGCTTAAAGAGAAACAAGCATGCTTCATGCTTGATTGATAACGCTGCATGTTGGTGTAAGTCCGTGTATACTATGTGGGGTTTATCATTATCATTTATGTTTAACCCTCGATTATTCAAGAAACCATCATGATACAAGGCACATTATATATTGTTTCTGCGCCAAGCGGTGCAGGTAAGTCCAGCCTGATCCAGGCGTTGTTGAAAACACAACCGTTGTATGACACTCAAGTTTCAGTCTCTCATACAACAAGAGCTGCACGCCCCGGTGAAGTTCATGGTGAGCACTATTTCTTTGTATCTGAAACTGAATTTTTGGCAATGGTCGAAAATAATGAGTTCTTAGAGCATGCCTGTGTCTTTGGCAACTACTATGGTACTTCACGGCCGATCATTGAAGAAGTCCTCAAAAGTGGGGTTGATGTTTTTCTCGATATTGACTGGCAAGGTGCGCAACAGATTCGTGCCGCCATGCCAGAAGCACGTAGTATCTTTATACTACCGCCATCAAAAGATGAGCTTTATCGCCGTTTGCGAGGTCGTGGCCAAGACAGCGATGAGGTCATTGAGAAACGCATGTCACAAGCTGTTGGCGAAATTGAACATTACAATGAGTACGACTATCTCATTGTAAATGATGATTTCAATACCGCATTGAGCGATTTGCAATCGATTATTCGCAGCGAACGCTTAAGATTGGAGCGCCAAGTCCAGCGACATGATGCTTTAATCAGCAAATTACTGGCAGACTGAGCATAGTTTCAGTATCATATCAGGTCATTTTTTTATTTCTTTTGGAGTAGCACATTTATGGCACGCGTAACGGTTCAAGACGCTGTAGAAAAAATTGGTAACCGCTTTGACCTTGTACTGGTCGCGGCTCGTCGAGCTCGTCAGTTGCAAACTGGCGGTAAAGATCCTTTAGTTCCTGAAGAAAACGATAAATATACAGTTATCGCACTACGTGAAGTAGAAGAAGGTTTAATTAACGGTCACATACTGGATGTACGTGAACGTCAAGAACAGCAGGAGCAAGAAGCGGCTGAAATGCAAGCAGTTTCTGCTATCGCTGAAGGTCGTCGCTAATTACTAAGGTGGGTCTGCCTTGTATCTGTTTGAGAGCCTAAATCAAGTAATTCAGAAGTATCTTCCCGAAGAACAGATTGAATTACTGAAAAAAGCCTATGTTGTCGCACGGGATGCCCATGAAGGACAAACCCGTTCAAGTGGTGAGCCTTATATTACTCATCCCGTTGCTGTGGCCTGTATTCTTGCCCAAATGCGTTTGGATCATGAAACATTAATGGCAGCGCTACTTCATGATGTCATTGAAGATACTCCAGCGACATTTCAGGATATAGAAGAGCTATTTGGCACCATAGTTGCGGGGCTTGTTGAAGGTGTGTCTAAATTAGATAAACTCAACTTCCGCGACAAAAAAGAAGCTCAAGCAGAAAACTTCCGCAAAATGATCATGGCGATGGTTAAAGACATTCGCGTCATTTTGATAAAACTGGCAGACCGCACTCATAACATGCGCACGCTTGGGTCGCTTAGGCCTGATAAGCGTCGGCGCATTGCAAGAGAAACGCTGGAAATCTACAGCCCTCTTGCGCACCGGTTAGGTATTCACCACATCAAAACTGAGCTAGAAGAGCTGGGCTTTGAGGCGTTATATCCAAACCGTTATCGCGTTATTAAAGAAGTGGTCAAAGCCGCCCGTGGCAACCGTAAAGAGATGATCCAAAAAATCCTCTCTGAAATTGATGGCCGCCTTACTGAAGCGGGTATTCCCTGCCTAGTCAGTGGCCGAGAAAAACATCTTTACTCTATTTATCGTAAAATGCACCTTAAAGAGCAGCGTTTCCATTCCATTATGGATATTTATGCGTTTAGGGTGATCGTAAAAGATGTTGATACCTGCTACCGCGTCCTCGGGCAGATGCATAACCTCTACAAACCACGCCCCGGTCGTATTAAAGACTATATTGCCATCCCCAAAGCCAATGGTTACCAATCACTGCACACGTCATTAATCGGCCCACATGGTGTTCCCGTTGAAGTGCAAATTCGCACTGAAGACATGGATCAAATGGCTGAAATGGGGGTTGCAGCCCATTGGGCATATAAAGAGCAAGGCGAACAAGGCACTACCGCTCAAGTTCGTGCTCAACGCTGGATGCAAAGTTTACTTGAACTACAACAAAGTGCGGGAAGCTCTTTTGAATTTATCGAGAGTGTTAAGTCTGACCTCTTTCCTGATGAAATTTATGTGTTCACACCGGAAGGCCGTATTGTTGAGTTACCGACAGGCGCAACTCCGGTCGATTTCGCCTATGCCGTCCACACGGATATCGGTCATGCTTGCGTAGGTGCTCGGGTTGATCGCCAACCTTACCCACTTTCTCAGGCACTCACCAGTGGTCAAACGGTTGAAATTATCACTGCCCCTGGTGCAAGGCCGAATGCAGCTTGGCTCAATTTTGTTGTCAGCTCAAAAGCGCGCGCGAAAATCCGCCAATTATTAAAGAACCTTAAACGAGAAGATTCCATCAATTTGGGCCGTCGCCTATTGAATCATGCGCTCGGGGCGGGCTGTAAACTCAACGATGTGCCACAAGCGAATATCGATCTTGAATTAGCACGCATGAAGCTCAATTCAATTGATGACTTACTTGCTGAAATTGGTTTGGGTAATGCGATGAGCGTTGTTGTGGCGCGTAATTTGCAAAGTAATCCACAGACTGCACCTGAAGATGAGCCTGTCGTGACGACACGCAATAAGCTCTCCATAAAAGGGGCTGATGGCGTTCTTATTACCTTTGCGAAATGTTGTCGCCCTATCCCAGGCGACCCCATTGTGGCTCATATCAGCCCCGGTAAAGGGCTTGTTATTCACCACGAGTCTTGCCGTAACATCCGTGGCTATCAAAAAGAGCCTGACAAATTTATGGCTGTAGAGTGGGATAATGATACCGATACCGATTTTATTGCTGAAATCAAAGTCGATATGATTAACCATCAAGGGGCCCTTGCCAATTTAACAGCTGCCATTAATGATGCTAACTCAAGCATTCAGAGCATGAATACCGAAGAAAAAGATGGCCGAGTCTATTGTGCCTTTATCCGCCTAACGACGAAAAATCGCGTTCAATTAGCCAACGTGATGCGTAAGATCCGGATCATGCCTGATGTGTTACGTGTTAGCCGGAACCGTAATTAACGATGAATGAACGCCGCTATCGCCGCATTTGCCAAATGATGGCGATGCGGCAACCCGATCTCACCATATGCCTTGAAGAAGTTCACAAACCCCACAACGTTTCAGCGATCGTACGTAGTGCAGATGCCGTTGGTATCCATACCATTCATGCTATTTGGCCTGACCAACAAGTCAAACTCTCTGTCTCTTCTGCTGCGGGCAGTAACAGTTGGGTCAATGTGATTTCACACCCATCAACAGAGGCTGCTATTAGCCAATTAAAATCACAAAACATGCAAGTGCTTGTCACCCATTTGTCTGAACAAGCCGTCGATTTTCGTGAAATTGATTATACTCAGCCGACCTGTATTATGGTGGGACAAGAGAAAAAAGGGATATCAGCAAAGGCGCTTGAGCTTGCTGATAAGCACATTATCATTCCAATGGTAGGGATGGTGCAGTCTCTGAATGTCTCTGTGGCTTCCGCCTTGATCCTCTATGAAGCACAACGCCAACGGCAGCTTGCGGGAATGTATTCTCGAGAAACCAGCCTTCTTTCTGAGCAAGAGCAGCAGCAGTGGCTATTTGAAGGTGGCTATCCCGTCCTTGCAGAGGTTGCCAAACGTAAAGGCCTACCTCGCCCCTATATTAATGCACAAGGGCAAATAGAGGCTGAAGAGTCTTGGTGGGCACAGATGCAGTTAACCGAAAAAATGAAAAAACGACAGTTAGGTTAAGGAAGAAATAATGAACAGTGGGCTGCTTGATACCATTTCACTGACGACTCTACACGGCGTAGGGGCTAGCCAATCGGAAAAATTAAGCAAGATAGGCCTAAATACCGTTCAAGATTTATTGCTGCATCTTCCACTTCGTTATGAAGATCATACTCGCCTTTACCAAATCCGCGATCTTTTACCGGGCACAACCGCGACTATCGTTGGTGAAGTGCTCCAAACAAAAGTGGTGTTTGGTCGTAAGCGAATGATGACCTGCTTAATTACCGATGGTACAGGGAATTTAACATTACGTTTTTTCAATTTTTCTGCTGCCATGAAAAATAGCTTAGCAGAAGGCCGCCATGTTATTGCATATGGTGAAGTCCGTCGTGGCAATACTGGGCCTGAAATTATTCATCCTGAATATAAAGTGTCCCAAGATACCTCAAATATCTCACTGCAAGAAAACCTAACGCCCGTTTACCCTACAACCGAAGGGGTAAGACAAGCAACATTGAGAAAGTTAATTGAACAGGCTTTGAAGCTGTTAGAAGGGGGGCAGATCAAAGAGTTGCTACCGGAAGAGCTTAGTCGTGGCTTAATCAGCCTCCCAGACGCGATCCGCCTTTTGCATACTCCCCCCCCTGATGTGGCATTAAGTGAGCTTGAGAAAGGGCAGCACCCGGCTCAAAAACGTTTGATATTAGAAGAATTGCTCGCACACCATTTAAGCATGTTAGCCATTCGAGCCGGTCACCAACGCCTCTATGCTCAACCAATGGTGATCACAGGTCAATTAAAGAGCCAATTTTTGGCAAGCCTACCGTTTACCCCAACCCATGCACAAACACGGGTTGTCGGCGAGATAGAGCAAGATCTGATTAAAGATGCACCGATGATGCGCTTAATTCAAGGTGATGTTGGCTCAGGAAAAACTCTGGTCGCGGCTCTCGCTGCATTATCTGCCATTGAAAATGGCAAACAAGTGGCTTTAATGGCTCCCACCGAGATTTTGGCTGAGCAACATGCCAATAACTTCAAATTATGGTTTGAGCCTTTAGGCATCAATGTGGGCTGGCTTGCAGGGAAACAAAAAGGTAAAGCGCGCGAGCAGCAACAAGAGGCTATCGCCAAGGGTGAAGTGAGTATGGTTGTTGGTACACATGCCCTGTTCCAAGAGCATGTGACGTTTAAAGCTCTTGGACTGGTCATTATTGACGAGCAGCACCGATTCGGTGTTCACCAGCGCCTCGCTCTACGTGAAAAAGGTGAACAACAAGGTTTTCATCCTCACCAACTTATCATGACCGCAACGCCTATCCCTCGCACACTGGCGATGACCGCTTATGCCGATATGGATACCTCTATCATTGATGAGCTGCCTCCTGGACGAACTCCGGTAACGACAGTCGCCATTCCAGATACACGGCGTAAAGATATTATTGAACGTGTCAGGCAAGCTTGTATTGATGAAGGGCGCCAAGCCTATTGGGTATGTACTTTAATTGATGACTCCGATGTATTAGAAGCACAAGCGGCACAAGCGACGAGTGATGAATTAGCATTAGCGCTACCTGAATTGAAAGTGGGATTAGTACATGGACGCATGAAACCGGCTGAAAAGCAAAGCATTATGGCGGCATTTAAAAATAATGAGATTCAGCTACTGGTTGCAACTACCGTTATCGAAGTGGGTGTTGATGTTCCAAATGCGAGCTTAATGATCATTGATAACCCTGAACGGCTTGGCCTAGCCCAATTGCACCAATTAAGAGGACGTGTTGGTCGCGGCGCAGTCGCTTCCCACTGTGTGCTTCTCTATAAAACACCGTTGACCCATACGGCAAAACAGCGGTTACAAGTACTGCGTGATAGCAATGATGGTTTTGTTATTGCTCAAAAAGATCTGGAAATTAGAGGCCCCGGGGAGTTATTAGGTACTCGGCAAACGGGGAATGTCGATTTTAAAGTCGCCGATTTGTTACGTGACCAATATATGCTGCCTGAAGTACAACGTATCGCGCGCCATATTCAGCAGAACTATCCTGAAAATGCCAAATTAATTATTGAAAGATGGCTACCTGAACGCGAGCAATACAGCCAAGCTTAATTCAATCATAACTCGATAAATACCTTAATATTTATTGTAAAAATTAAAAGTCATAGCAACAAGGGATAGTGGAACATGAAGATACAAATCTTAATTGGTAGTGTTCGACAAGCACGAATAGGACCTCAGATAGCACGCTGGGTTAAGGATGTTGCCGAGAAAAAATACCCTACTGAAATCCTTGATCTCAGAGATTGGCATTTACCAATGGATGATGAGCCCTATCTCCCCGCCGAAGGAATATATACCCAAGAGCATACCATTGCTTGGAGCAAAAAAATCGCTGAAGCCGATGCTTATATTTTTGTTTTCCCACAATATAACTGGGGCTATCCCGCTGCACTAAAAAATGCGATAGACCATTTGTATAAAGAGTGGAACAACAAACCTGCCTTAATGGTCAGTTATGCCAATCGAGGTGGAGGAAAAGCTGCGGAGCAGTTGCAACAAGTTTTGCAAGGCATTCATATGCGTACTACAGAATCTCATTTAGAAATTAAACTCTCTGAAGTTAATTTCTCACCTTCCAACAGTGATGCCTCTTACCCTGAAACACTTTACCACTATGAAAATGCGCTAATTTCAGCGCTAAATCAGCTGAGCCTGTTGCACACATCACGCTAATTGCATCATTTTGTACCCTATAAACGAAAATTGCCGTGAATAAATTCACGGCAATACCTGCTATTTACCTTTATATATTTTTTATCTGTTATCCAGCCACTGATGGGAATACGGGTAACATTAGATATAGTTTGATCACAATCGCGTTAACGATATCAATAAAGAATGCGCCAACCATTGGAACAACTAAGAATGCAAGGTGTGATGGACCAAATTTGTCCGTGACCGCTTGCATGTTCGCGATTGCTGTTGGCGTTGCACCTAGGCCGAAACCACAGTGCCCTGCCGCCAATATCGCCGCATCATAGTTTTTACCCATCACGCGGAAGGTAACGAAAATAGCATAACCCGCCATCACACAGGCTTGGACTGCCAAAATAATCAGCATAGGAATCGCTAAAGATGCCAGTTCCCACAACTTCAGGCTCATCAGAGCCATCGCAAGGAATAGGGAAAGGCTAACGTTACCAACAACAGAAACCGCGCGGTCAAACACGCGATAAAAGCCCGCTAAAGATAGGCTATTACTTAAGATAACCCCAACAAATAACACACAAACGAATTTAGGAAGTGCAAAGGCAGTATCTGCCAGTAAGCCAGCAATAAAACTCCCCGCCATCAAACAAATCGCAATTAATGCAATAGTTTCAATCAACACCATAGAGGTGATCATTCGGCCTGATTGCGGCTTCTCAAATGCTGTTGGTACATCTTTATCATCTTCAGCAGTGCCTGGCGTTGGAATATTACGGATTAAGAAACGTGCAACTGGCCCACCAATGAGCCCGCCAAGCACAAGACCGAATGTTGCACATGCCATAGCAACTTCAGTCGCACTCTGGAAACCATAGCTATCTGTAAAGATTTTACCCCAAGCAGCCCCTGTACCATGACCACCAGATAAAGTGATAGAGCCAGCAAGCAGCCCCATTAGCGGGTCAAGGCCAAGTAATTCGGCTAAGGCAATACCAACCGTATTTTGTACTAATAGTAAACCTACAACGACAAAAATGAAAATAAACAGTGCTCTACCACCAGCTTTCAAGCTGGCTAAGTTTGCGTTTAAACCAATCGTGGCAAAGAATGCCAACATCATAGGTTCTTGTAATGAAAGGTCGAAAGACAAGCTCCAATCAAATACTTGCTTGATCACCAATAAGCTAAAAGCGACCAGCAACCCGCCTGCAACAGGCTCCGGGATAGTATATTTTTCGAGGAAAGGAACTGATTTTACAAGCTTACGTCCGAGCAATAGCACAAGGGTAGCAGCCACAAGCGTACCGTAGACATCGAGATGATACATTTATGTACCTCGTCTGTTGTTAATATTATTTAAAACTAGTAAGACGTTAATTTCTTCCTTAAAACGCCAAAAGCAGGTTCCTGAATTAGAAAAAAAATCGGAGATAAACACAAGTTAAAACATATAAAAATGTGACATTCCTTATCTAACTATAAAGAAATATTTTTCGCGCAAACGATTGCTTTTTTACGTGGTCGCTTTACAATGCGTTTTTTGTTGGCAGAGAAATACCAAAATGACCACCGAAGCATCTCAAAGACAGGCCGTTGAAGTCGAGCCAAAAAGTGAACTCATTTACCGTTTAGAAGATAGGCCACCACTCCCTCAGGCGTTGTTTGCTGCGGGTCAGCACCTTCTCGCCATGTTTGTGGCCGTCATTACCCCCGCAATGCTTATTTGCCAGTCATTAGGGCTACCCGCCCATGATACACAGCGCATTATCAGTATGTCACTGTTTGCTTCGGGTATTGCTTCCTTAATTCAGATCCGTGCTTGGGGGCCTGTTGGCTCCGGGCTATTATCTATCCAAGGCACCAGTTTTAACTTTGTTGCACCTTTAATTATGGGGGGTGTTGCACTCAAACAAGGTGGCGCTGATATCCCCTCAATGATGGCGGCACTGTTTGGCACACTGTTGGTCGCAGCACTCACTGAAGTTGTTTTATCGCGTTTTCTGCATTTAGCACGTCGAGTGATTACCCCATTAGTATCTGGCGTGGTAGTCATGATCATTGGGCTGTCACTGATCCAAGTCGGTCTGACTTCTATTGGTGGCGGGCACAGCGCAATAACTGATAATACCTTTGGCTCCCCCGATTATTTGCTACTGGCAGGTATTGTGTTGGCTGTCATTATTTTACTCAATCGCCAAAAAAACCCTTACTTACGCGTCGCCTCTTTGGTGATAGCTATGGCAATCGGCTATCTTGCGGCTTGGTGGATGGATATGCTTCCCACAACTCAAGACACCGATAGCACACAATCCGTGATCACCATACCTGAACCTTTCTATTATGGATTATCCTTTGATTGGAACTTGCTGATCCCACTCATGCTCATTTTTATGGTGACCTCTTTAGAGACAATTGGCGATATCACCGCGACCTCCGATGTCTCCGAGCAACCTGTGCGCGGCCCCATTTATATGAAGCGAATTAAAGGCGGAGTGTTAGCAAATGGTTTGAACTCCATGGTATCTGCTGTATTTAACACCTTCCCTAACTCCTGCTTTGGCCAAAATAATGGCGTGATCCAGCTTACTGGCGTGGCAAGCCGCTACGTGGGTTATATCGTTGCTTTAATGTTGATCCTATTAGGGGTATTTCCTGCTGTCGCCGGCTTTGTTCAACAAATTCCTGAGCCTGTTTTAGGCGGTGCCACCATTGTGATGTTTGGTACGATTGCAGCTTCTGGTGTGCGTATTGTTTCCCGTGAACCCCTCAACCGCCGTGCAATTATGATTATCGCCTTATCGCTTGCGGTCGGTATGGGGGTTTCACAACAGCCACTTATTTTACAATTTGCCCCTGATTGGCTGAAAACACTCTTTTCATCCGGTATTGCCGCAGGGGGTTTAACCGCAATTGTTCTGAATTTAATTTTCCCTCACGAAAAGTAACCTGTCATTTACCGCCAGAGTTGAATACACTGGCGGTTATTCTGTATTCTATCTTGATAATTTATCCATCAGCGCATTTACCCATCAGTCCAATTATGGAGGGGCAGATAAACCATGAGGTGGTTAACCAAGCTCATCATAGCGCTTCTGCTACTGTTCTTACTCGCCGTGATATTCACCTATGCAGGGTTGCAAACACGCTGGGGTGCATCCTACGCTAGCCATTTTTTAAGTAAATTCACCGATTTTGATATTGATGTTGGTATCATGGGGCATGAGTTTTCGAATGCGGGTGAATTTGTTTTCCAAGACGTAAAAATCGCTTCGCGTAATCAAGACATGACACTGGATGCGAAACAAATTGTTGTCGATGTTAATTGGCGGAATCTGTTTAGCGGTACCGCAATTCGTCGCTTCGTGATCACGCAAGGTAATTTAGCGGCGACGACCTCAGAAACGTCAACGCCAATTCCATTGAGTGCAAATATCCTCCAGTTTGAAAATAGCAATATCCAGCTAAACCAAGCAGAAAATCGCCTTCAAGTTTCTGGGTTCACAGGTGGCATCACACCATGGCAGCCAACCACAAACCATCCGTTTGGTTATGGTGATTTCCGCTTCACCACTAAACAGTTAGATATCAATGAATTGCCCTTAAAAAATGTTGCAATCACAGGGAAGCTTCAAGAGAATCTCACTGAATTTACCGATGCCAGCGGCTATCTTAATAATGGCTACATCACAGGCTCAGGAAAAGCATTAGCAGACGGTTCTATCACCATTAATTCTTTAGCGATGGATAAAGTTGGCTGGCAAAATAGCATTCCCTTTGACTCATTGCGTGAAGCAATCGAGAGCCAACGCACTATCTCATTAAAAAATGTTGCGCTAACTAATGTTGATCTCCAAGGTAAAGACTGGGCAATCTCAGGGCTTAATACTGAAATTGACCATATCAACTGGGTGAGAGGAAGTTGGAGCAGTCCTGAGAGCCATATTAACTTTACTGTTAATCAATTGGTTATCAAGGATCAACAGGTCGATACACTGATTGGTGATCTCAATATTCAGGGCGATAACCTCAACATTGAAAAGCTTTCAGGTTATTACTATAAAGGGGTATTTAGCCTTAATGGTGTGTGGCAACGTAACGACCAAACCCTTACCCTCAATGACGCAAAACTAGCCGGTATTTTATACACTCTGCCTGAAAATTGGCTGCAATTTTTCAGTCAACCTTCTCCTAATTGGCTATCAGGGCTGACTATCAAACAATTTACCCTATCTCAATCATTGCTTATGAATATCGACTCTCGTTTCCCATTCGAATTGACTGCGCTCAGTGGCAACGTAGAAAATGTGAGTCTTATTAAGCAAAAACAGTGGGGAATTTGGAGTGGTAAAGCCTCATTCAATGCAGATAGCGGAACGGTTAATCAAGTTATGATACGCCGGCCTTATATGGATTTACGCCAAAGTGGGCAAGCCTCTGCTGCGGCTTCATTAACTGCCAGCACTGATAAAGGAGTTGTGAAGGTAGGTCTATTGGTGAAGCAGTCACCTAAAAAAGTGCCATTTTTACTGCGAGCTTCAGGTACGAATGTCGACCTTTCCGTCCTAAATCAATGGGGCTGGCAAGGCTTTCCACCTCAAGTCATTGGCGATTTTGATACATCACTACAAGGGGATTTATTAGCGCCATCCTTAGCAAAAAGCGTAAATGGTGAATTAGTCGCTACTCCACTGCAAGGGAAGCAAATGTATCGGACTGTGGTGAACGGTGTTGTTACCTCTTCTGTTGAGAGTGATGCGCCCCCTACCGAGTCACAACCTGTTGGCTCTCTACCAACGAACGATCAGCTCCCAGCGCTACTTACGCAATAATAGAAAGGCAGGCCAATCATCTCATTGGCCTGCCTCTCAATCGCTATCATCAAGATGATTTTATGGTCTTTTCCACCGGTAAAACCATATAGACACCGCTAAATACTGCTCCAACCTCACTGTTCGCGCCACTGACGGCTACCTCAAGTTTCACTCTCGCTTTACTTCCTCTTGCGAGACGGTCAAGGTCGCCACTCATATGTGACATATCGGCAACGGCTGTTGGCCTGCCACTAACAGGCTTGCTATAACGAATTCTGGCATCCACTAAGACAATATCACCACCGAGTTGGTGCTCTTGCATGAGTAGCCAAATCAAACCCCATCCCGTTAATGTTGCCAGTGAAAATTGGCTACCTGCAAAAATTGTTTCATGGGGGTTTTGGTTACCCGCTTCAGGCATCGTGGTAATAAATTTTTTCCCTGTATATTGTTCAATACGAACACCCATTTTTTCACTTAACGGGATATATTTATACCACGCTTGTTGCAGTTCGCCGCACCAATCGGGTCGATGGAGGATTTGATCGAGGGTTTCAATCGGTTTAATCATTAAATAGTGGCGAACGGGTGTTTTCAGTTCACCAGCGATAAGGCCACGACTTTCAAAGCCGATCTTACTAAAGAAAGGAACGGCCTCTTCCCGAACACTCGATACAATGCGTTTTACACTTTCTTGTCGCGCAATGGACTCTAGGGCCATCAAGATGAGTTTACCTAAACCTTTACCTTGCATCACAGGATTAACAGCAAGAAAGCGGATCGCGCCTTCATTATCGGCATTAATATAAAGCCGCCCGATCGCTAAAATACGGTTTTTATCATCAACGACCATTTGATGATAAGCAGTAAGATCATAGCCATCTTTCTCAGAACCAAGAGGCTGATTAAAGGGTTTACGTAACATCTCCCAGCGGAACTGGTAATAAGCATCAAACTCAGCGTCATCTTTAGGTGCACGCAGATGGTACATAGTCTCCCCCTAAATAGTTGAATCAGACTTGCAACCAGAAAGTCACAGGACCGTCGTTGGTCAGGCTGACTTGCATATCCGCGGCAAATTGCCCTGTTTCAGTGATCACACCTTGTTGGCGACTCTGTTCAACAAAATATTCATATAGCTGTTCAGCGCGTGCAGGCTCTGCTCCACCTGAAAAGCTGGGTCTCATCCCTTTTTTCGTATCTGCTGCCAATGTAAATTGCGAGACAACTAACAAATGACCGCCAGCTTGTTGAACATTCAGGTTCATTTTTCCCTGTTCATCACTAAAAATTCGATAACCAAGTACTTTCTCACACAGCCGTTTTGCTTTTTGTTCGTCATCATCTTTTTCAACGCCGAGTAAAACAAGTAACCCAGAACCGATTTGACCAACAACTTGCTCATTCACAACAACTGCTGCATGAGCGACTCTCTGTATTAATGCAATCATGGTAACTCTATAAAAATATGGAGTAACGGTTTAGGTTACTCCACGGTGATAACTCATTAATTATTCGACTTCAGCGTTGAAGTCATAAGTACGAAAATATTCAGGTACAGTGTCTTTGTTAACGACATGAACACCTTTGATACCTAGCGCTTCGGCAGCCTTAATATTGTCCTCAACATCATCAAAGAATATGGCATCTGCCGCGTCAAACTCTTCAGATTCCAGAACATATTGGTAAATGGCTGGATCAGGTTTGCGCATCCCCAAGTCTTGAGAGAGGTAGAGGAAATCAGAGGAGGCTGCAATTTCAGGGTAATGTTCAGGCCAGTAATCAAGGTGTAGGCGGTTGGTGTTAGATAAAACAACAACACGATGCCCTTGCTCACGTAGGCGCTCCATTATATCAATAACTTCTGGGCGCACCGACATAAAGATAGCGTGCCAGCCTTCCGCAAACTCTTCAAAACTGAGTGTAATGCCGAGTTCTTCGCATAGCATTTCAGCAAATTCAATATCTGAAATTTTGCCACACTCATGTTGTTGGAAGATATTCCCAAAAGTAAACCGTGATTTGATCTGCTCAGAAGGCGTACCGCTCAGCTCTGACCATTTATCAAAAACACGATTAAAGTCGATATCAATAATCACATTACCCATATCGAAGATATACAGCATACCGTTTCCTCGTTGTTATTAACTAAATTCACTTTAATCATAATTCATACAACTGAACAGCCCTAATTGCAGATTATTTGTTGTTTTTTTATTAATAAAGGGTGCCATCATCTCTATCATGACAATAGATTCGAAACAGTCGAGCTAGATGCTCCCCTGCTGGCGACAAGGTATGATCCCGCCGTTGCACCAGCGCAAAAGTTGCATAAGGCAATTTTTCAGCCAAATCTAGTGCGATAAATTGCTGGTCAAATAAAGGGTCATCAATTGTATCAACAGAGACAATCGTCAAAAAATCGCTTTGTGCCACCAAGCTCATGCAGCCAATTAATGTTTCACATGTCACACTAAAGCTCATTGGTCTCTCCATTCTGGAGAACACTTCAGAAAGCTGCTTATAATAAGTGCCTTTCGGTGTCGGCATTGTCCAGTCACAATTTGCTAATTGCTCTAATGACGTAGCATGCCTCATCGGGTGATCTTTACGCATGATCACCTTATATTCTTTGCGCATTAACCTTTCAAAATTAAATTCAGCATCCAAACTACCGGGGTAATAAGTATTCACCGTAAAATCTAATTCACCTTGGCGTAATTGCGGCAACATCGTCAATAATTGCCCTTCCATGATACGGATCTTGATATTGGGAAAGTCACGATGAAATTGAATAATGACTTTTGGCATCACTGAACGTGCAATACTCCCTGCGACACCAATATTAATCGTACCGCTGGATAATCCAATGCGCTGCTGTATTTCCTCTTGCCCTACACGTAACTCTTCCAAAATAATACTGGCACGACGTAAAAAACTTTCTCCACAATCCGTTAAATAGATCCCTTGATTACTACGAATAAATAATTTTGCTCCCAAAGAGCTTTCTAATTCACGAATGGATTTGGTCAATGCTGGCTGAGAAAGCTGTAAAAAACGGCTTGCCGCCCTAATGCTGCCATGGCGACTCACTTCAACGAATGCCCTCAATTGATTCAACTTTATTGGCAAAGCCATATTAGCCCCTGATAACCATTAGTTATATAGACAAAGATAATCGTATCTTTTTTACCCTATTTTGATTGTGTACAGTCAACTTTTGATAATAACAAATAATTAACATAACTACTTATTAACTATTTTTTAATTATTAAAACAATCAAATGCAGCATATTAAATTAGTTTAAAAATATTAAATAAAATTTAATTTTATTTAAATTGAATCGTTCTGGGTATTTATACCGAGCCACTCCCACTTTGTCGTGATAACTAAAAGAGATAACAATTATGGAGATTTCTTTAAATAACGCTATTGGATCCATCACACATCAATTACAAATTTGGCGGCGTGATTTTCATCAATATGCCGAATCCGGTTGGTTTGAATTTCGAACTGCAACATTAGTTGCTGATGAGCTGGACCGCCTCGGCTACCAATTACAACTAGGAAAGGAGGTCATCAACGCTGAAGATCGCATGGGGCTTCCCTCACCACAGCAATTGGCAGAGCAAGAAAAACGAGCCATTGAGCAAGGCGCGCTAACCAAATGGCTTCCCTATTTTTCAGGAGGATTTACGGGGATCGTTGCGACGTTAGATACGGGTAAACCGGGGCCTACACTGGCGTTTCGTGTTGATATGGATGCGTTAGATCTGAATGAAGATCTCACTGAGCAACACCGTCCACACGCAGAAGGCTTCTCTTCTTGTAATGCCCATATGATGCACGCCTGTGGTCACGACGGTCATACCGCCATTGGCCTCGGTTTGGCACATATCTTGAAGCAATTTCAATCACAACTGACTGGTCGTATCAAAATTATTTTCCAGCCTGCCGAAGAAGGAACCCGTGGAGCAAAATCAATGGCAACCGCTGGCGTTGTGGATGATGTCGATTTCTTTGTCGCCATACATATCGGCACTGGAGTGCCTAAAGGGGAATTAGTGTGTGGCAGTAAAAGTTTTCTTGCGACCACTAAATTTGATGTCACTTTTCAAGGGAAAGCCGCACATTCAGGAGCAAGACCAGAAGATGGCAAAAACGCATTAGTTGCCGCCGCTCAGGCCACACTGGGTCTATATGGTATTCCTCGGCATAGTGAAGGTAGTTCTCGTATCAATGTTGGTGTACTCAATGCAGGAATTGGACGTAATGTCATTGCTGATCACGCATTAATGAAAGTTGAGACGCGCGGCGAAACGAATGATATTAATGCGTTTATGTATCAAAAAGCCCTCAATATCATTGAAGGTGCCGCCAAAATGCAAGATGTTGAGTTCAACATCAAATTAATGGGCGCTGCACAAAGTAGTCATCCTAGCCCGCAATGGGTCGATTTCATTATGCGTCTAGCACAGAACAATATTCCTGAGCTGACTTCCGTTATTAAAGATAAACCTCAAGCAGCAGGTTCAGAAGATGCAACCTACTTTATGGAGCGCACCAAAGCACTTGGTGGGCAAGCAACCTATATGATTTTCGGTACTGAGCTTAGCGCAGGGCATCACAATGAACGTTTTGATTTTGATGAAGATGTTATGCCTGTTGCCGTCAAAACCTTAGCCACTATTGCGCTTTCGCTACCTGAATTTGGAGATCACCCTAATGAGTAACGCATTCACATCATTCATCAATCATTATATTGAACAGAATCGCGCACGTTTCACCCAATTAAGCGATGCGATTTGGGATCATCCAGAAACCCGTTTTGAAGAGACCTTCTCGGCTGGGCTACTCGCTGATGCACTGGAGCAAGAGGGCTTTACTGTAGAAAGAGGGGTGGGCGATATTGATACCGCATTTATTGCCAGCTTTGGCTCCGGCGCCCCTGTGATAGCGCTGCTGGGTGAATTCGATGCGCTTGCTGGTTTAAGTCAGCACTCCGCTTGTAGCCATCCTAGCCCCATTATTGAAAACGGTAATGGTCACGGTTGTGGGCATAATTTATTGGGAACTGCCGCATTAGCTGCCGCCTTTGCCGTAAAAGCTTGGATAGAGGAAAACCAACTACCAGGTACAGTACGTTTCTATGGCTGTCCGGGTGAAGAAGGCGGCTCAGGTAAGACTTTTATGGTAAGAGAAGGCTTATTTGATGATGTAGATGCGGCGGTAACATGGCACCCTGAATCATTTAGTGGTGTTTTCAATGTTCAATCCCTCGCCAATATTCAAACTGCATTTCGCTTCAAAGGCATTGCAGCACACGCGGCAAACTCCCCACATTTAGGCCGTAGCGCACTTGACGCGGTTAGCCTAATGAATGTTGGTGTTCAATTTTTACGTGAACATATTATTCAAGAAGCGCGCATCCACTATGCAGTCACGAATACGGGAGGCGCTTCCCCTAACGTCGTTCAAGCAGATGCCGAAGTTTTGTATCTGGTTCGTGCACCACAGCTAGACCAAGCTCAAGATATTTATCAACGAGTTATTGATATCGCTAAAGGCGCAGCTTTAATGACTGGTACACAATTAGAGATCCGACTCGATAAAGCATGCTCAAATTATGTTCCTAATCGCACTATTGAAAAAGCGATGTATCAGCATATTACCCATTACGGTATTCCTGAATACAGCGAGCAAGAGCGCCAATTTGCAGAAGAGATCCATGCCACCTTAACCAAAGATGATTTGCACAACGCAAAACTGAATGCCGCGCGTAGTGGTGGTGAACAAGCGATAAAATGGGGTGAGCGCCAAGGTAACAAGGCTCTGACGGATGAAGTTTTACCCTATGTTGAATCAAAAGAACTGATGTATGGCTCAACGGATGTGGGGGATGTCAGCTGGGTCACACCAACGGCACAATGCTTTAGCCCTTGCTTTGCATTCGGCACACCTCTGCATACATGGCAATTGGTTGCGCAAGGAAGAACATCTATCGCCCATAAAGGCATGCTATTAGCAGGGAAAATTATGGCAGCTACCGCCGTTGATCTACTCACAACACCGAACTTACTCGCTCAAGCAAAAAGTGAGTTCCAACGTCAACGTGCTCAACAACCTTACCACTGCCCAATTCCCCCTGACGTTAAGCCGTCTAAATTGCAGTAATTTTGTATTGGCGGGTCAATAACAATCACAAATCCCGCCATCAAGACCATAAAAATAACAATAATTGCAAATACATAGGAAAAACATCATGAGCCAAACCACAACATCAATGAATAAGAGCCCAGGTGCTATTTTTCGTTGGATAGAGCGTGTTGGGAATAAAATACCAAACCCTTTCATTCTTTTTGTCTATCTTCTGGCGATCTTAATGGTCGCTACGGCTATCCTTTCTTGGTTTGATTTATCGGTAAAGAACCCAGCTAACGGCGAACTCGTTTCCGTAAAGAACCTATTGAGTGTCGAAGGCATACAGTGGATTTTGCCTAATATTGTCAAAAACTTCAGTAGCTTTGCTCCATTAGGCGCCATCTTAGCACTCGTCATCGGGGCAGGACTCGCTGAAAAAGTGGGTTTATTACAAGCCTTAATGTACAAGATGGCATCAGGGATTAATAAACGTTACGCCAGCTATATGGTGTTATTTATCGCCTTTTTCAGCCATATTTCATCAGATGCCGCTTTGGTGGTTATGCCCCCTTTAGGTGCATTAATTTTTATTGCGGTTGGTCGTCACCCCGTCGCGGGTCTACTCGCGGCTATTGCTGGCGTAGGCTCCGGCTTTACCGCTAACCTCCTGATTGTTACAACGGATGTTTTACTCTCTGGGATCAGTACGGAAGCCGCCATGATCATCGACCCTAACTTACATGTTAGTGTCATTGATAACTGGTATTTTATGGCTACATCCGTCATCGTCTTAACGATTGCAGGTGCCATCTTAACGGATAAATTTATTGAGCCACGATTACCAAAGTGGGAAGGCACTTCTCATGACCGCTTAGAAAAATTAACCCCATTACAAAATCGTGGGTTATTAATGAGCGGGCTCTCGGCATTAATATTTATTGGACTCGTCGCATTAATGGTTGTACCTGAAGGTGCACCACTTCGTGACCCACAGACAGGCTCGGTGATCCCTTCACCATTTATTAAAGGTATTGTGCCTGTCATCATTATTTTCTTCTTTGTCGTCTCAATTACTTATGGTATTTCGACCAAGCAAATTAAAAAACCAAATGATATTCCTGACCTATTAGTTGACCCCATGAAAAGCATGGCGGGCTTTATTGTCATGGTTTTCCCTCTGTCTCAGTTCGTTGCGTTTTTCAACTGGAGCAACATGGGGAAATTTATGGCGATTGGCTTGACTGATTTACTCGAAAATTTAGGAATGACAGGCGTGCCTGCCTTTATTGGTTTGATGTTTTTATCTGCATTCTTATGTATGTTTATTGCCAGTGGCTCCGCAATTTGGTCTATTTTAGCGCCAATATTTGTGCCAATGTTTGTGCTGTTAGGCTTCCACCCTGCTTTTGCACAGATAGTCTTTCGTATCGCTGACTCCGCGGTACTCCCACTTGCACCGATGTCACCATTCTTACCTCTATTTTTAGGGTTTCTACAGCGATATTACAAAAATGCCCAACTTGGTACTTATTACACCTTAATTCTGCCTTACCCACTGGTTTTCTTTGCAGTATGGATATTGCTGCTCGTCGGTTGGTACTATGCCGGTTTACCAATAGGGCCAGGGGTTTATCCTCAACTGACACCTTAATAAGTCACCCATTACCTTTAAAATTTACTGTATCAATAGAAGGTGGGATAGCTTCCCGCCATCCTCTTACCCTACCGTACATACAGCGCTGTATGCACGGTAGTTTGTACTTATTCCGCTCAGGTCGTCACACATGTGTGTCGCTAATAATTTCGTTACTGTTCGTTTATTGCGACTAACAAAATTAAGGTGATTTTGGGAAGTGCTTTCCTTCTCCACGCGCGATGACTGATTATTCGTTATATCTACTCAAGTTGCAGTGTGATAATAGATATCACTCAGAACTGATTGATTTTACGAACGTAAATATCCTTCCAAAATGTGTTTATCTCGTGCGATAGCTTGGAATTAATATGATGGGAATGAGAGGCTTTGAATATGTCGGCTAGCTCACTATTTATACTAGCCCCATAACAGCAAAGTCCTAACCTTTTAGGCTAGGACTTTGTTAGCAATCTGAAAGCGCCCAATGAGCGCCTTCAGCAAGAAGAATAACTAAAAATTAGTCTTCTTTTGAACGGTTCGCACGGCGACGATCGTTTTCAGTTAAGTGACGTTTACGCAGACGGATAGACTGTGGAGTCACTTCAACTAATTCGTCATCATCAATAAACTCTAGTGCTTGTTCCAAAGTCATTTTAATTGGTGGTGACAAGGTTGTCGCTTCATCCGTACCAGACGCACGCATGTTAGTCAGTTTTTTACCTGTTAAGCAGTTCACAGTCAGGTCATTTGAACGTGAGTGAATACCAATGATTTGGCCTTCATACACTTCTGCACCATGACCTAAGAATAGCTTACCGCGGTCTTGTAGGCTGTACAGGGCGTAAGCAACTGCTTTACCTTGACCATTCGAGATCAATACGCCATTTTGACGACCACCAATTTCGCCTGGGCGAACATCATCGTAGTGGCTGAATGTTGAGTACAGCAAACCCGTACCTGACGTCATCGTCATAAATTCAGTACGGAAACCGATCAAACCACGGCTTGGGATAACATAATCAAGACGTACACGGCCTTTACCATCTGGCATCATGTCACGTAGGTCACCTTTACGCTCACCCAACGCTTTCATGACATCACCTTGGTGCTGCTCTTCAACGTCTAAAGTCACTTGCTCAAATGGCTCTTGTTTACGGCCATCCACTTCACGGAAGATAACTTTTGGACGAGAAACACCTAACTCAAAGCCTTCACGACGCATGTTTTCGATCAGAACTGACAAGTGCAATTCACCACGACCGGAAACTCGGAATGCATCTGGATCTTGAGTTTCTTCAACACGCAATGCCACGTTGTGCACTAGCTCTTTGTTCAAACGGTCAAGGATCTGACGTGAAGTCACATATTTACCTTCACGACCACAGAATGGTGAGGTGTTAACACAGAAGAACATGCTCACGGTTGGTTCGTCGACCGCCAATGCTGGTAACGCTTCAACATTACCCACATTACAGATAGTGTCTGAAATGTTTAGTTCACCTAAACCCGTCAGAGCAACGATATCACCTGCTTCTGCATGTTGAGAATCAATACGTTCTAAACCTAAGTGAGTCAGAACTTTACCGATTTTACCGTTACGTGTTTTGCCTTCGCTATCGATAACTGTCACTTGTTGGTTTGGCTTAACAGTACCACGTTTGATACGACCAATACCGATAACACCTAAGTAGCTGTTGTAATCTAGTTGTGAAACTTGCATCTGGAAAGGCCCTTCCAGATCAACTTTTGGTGGCTCAACATATTTGACAATTGCTTCATAAAGCGGGGTCATGTCTTCTGCCATATCTGTATGGTCAAGACCCGCGATACCGTTTATTGCTGACGCGTAAACGATAGGGAAATCAAGCTGTTCATCCGTTGCGCCTAAGTTAACGAATAAATCGAATACTTGGTCAATAACCCAATCAGGGCGTGCACCAGAGCGGTCAACCTTATTGATAACAACAATCGGTTTTAAGCCATTATCGAACGCTTTTTGGGTAACGAAGCGTGTTTGTGGCATAGGGCCATCAGTGGCATCAACCACCAGCAGAACGCTGTCAACCATTGACATTACACGCTCAACTTCTCCACCAAAGTCGGCGTGACCTGGGGTATCTACGATGTTGATGCGATAGTCATTCCATTTGATAGCGGTATTTTTGGCAAGGATAGTAATACCACGCTCTTTCTCCAAGTCATTGGAGTCCATAACACGCTCATCCACAGTTTCACGTTCACCGAACGTGCCTGATTGCTGCAATAATTTACCAACCAGTGTTGTCTTGCCATGGTCAACGTGAGCGATGATGGCGATATTTCTTAAGTTTTGAATTGACAAGGATTTTTACCGTTTAATTGACAGGAAAGGAATATGCTTTATAGAGCCTAACTATAAAACTGCAAAATAGGAAGCATACTTTCTACGTTAATTTGCTGTTATTTTACACGTTTTTCCGCGCAAGTGGAATAAATGTGAATTTCATCACTGTATAAAAAGTTTTTAACTAAAAAACATTTAGTTGCGTAACAACTACGGAATATCTCAAAAAATAACTGGTATCAATACTGAGAAATCACAAAGTAACAGAATAATACGCTATATTTTAAATTTTAACAGCCGTAAAAAAGAATAAAAAATAGAAATTCTTCTACTAACTCCCTCTTTCACGCTTTTTTCTGTAATTTAGATATATCTAAATTGACCAATTAGATATATCTAATTATATTTGTTCTCGTAAATTCGATATATCTAATCAAGGAGAATTATATGCGAATTCATTGTTGCCGTCATGTTTATCATTCACGCCATGAAGACGGTCATGGACACCAATGTTGCCACGGCGAAGGTCGTCATGGTCATGGCGAAGGTTGCCATGGTCGCGGTGAGGGACGTGGGCAGGGTGGTGGTCGCCATAAAGGTCGTGGATTACGCCGTTTATTTGATCATGGTGATTTGCACATTATGGTACTTTCATTAGTGGCTAAAAAACCTAGCTATGGCTATGAAATTATCAAAGATATCCAAGAAGCCTCAAATGGCCTTTATGTACCAAGCCCAGGTGTTATTTATCCAACGCTAACACTACTCGAAGAACAAGGTTTCCTTGAGTCAGAAGTGGTTGAACGTAACCGTAAAAGTTTCAAAATCACGGCGGAAGGTGCAGCACATTTAAAAGCGAATCAAGAGACAGAAACCATTATTTTCCGTAAATTAGCCAAAGCGCGTGATATGCAGCACGGCGGTAATTTATCTGAAGAAATCGAAATGGCTGTCAGCCGTTTTAAAGCGCTCTTGCGCCATAAAATGGTTTTAAAACAATTAAGTGAACAACAAACTCGTCAAATTGCGCAAATCATCAATGATGCCGTACAGCAAATTGAGCAAGTCAACATTTTATTAACTGATAACATTGATGAATAAAAAGCGGGTTGGTTAATCATTTATTTTATCTAAATGGCCTTGTGTTTTGACGTCAAGCACAGGGCTAACGGTCAAAGCTCCCCCTCTCTACTAGCCATTAATAATGACTTTACTTTGGTACGGCAAAACCTTTGTGTAGCCGCTAATCCTCGCTTTTTATCACTAAAGCACCAATATGGTGCACTCCACACAGAAAGTGCACCATATTGGTGCAGTAATTCACATGTACTCTCCTACTAATTTGTCATAACGGCGTAACACTCCATATTTAGGCTATTTTAAAAAGTTGGCACGTTTTTCGCTTATACTTTTATGTGAGAAGTTACACCTTGATTAACTGATGCTGAAAAGCCAGAAATAATTGCAAAAAGTAACGCAACTGTATGTGGTTATTTTGCAGACCCGACCTGACCAGGAGAGCCGACGATGTCCGCAGAACACGTTTTATCGCTGATAGAAGAGCACAAAGTAAAATTTATTGACATGCGTTTTACTGATACCAAAGGTAAAGAGCAACACATCACCATCCCTGCTCATCAAGTCAACGAAGACTTCTTTGAAGAAGGTAAAATGTTTGATGGTTCATCAATTGGTGGCTGGAAAGGCATTAACGAGTCTGACATGGTGCTAATGCCAGATCCATCCACTGCAATGCTCGACCCATTTTTTGCCGACCCAACTTTGATCATTCGTTGCGATATTCTTGAACCAGGCACAATGCAAGGTTACGACCGTGACCCGCGCTCTATTTCTCAACGTGCAGAAGATTTTTTACGTGCCAGCGGTATTGCTGACACCGTGCTGTTTGGGCCAGAGCCTGAATTCTTCATCTTTGATGATATTCGTTTTGGTAACAGCATGCACAGCAGCTACTATCACATTGATGATATTGAAGCGGCTTGGAATACTGGTACAAAATATGAAGGCGGTAACAAAGGCCACCGTCCGGGTGTAAAAGGCGGTTACTTCCCAGTTCCCCCCGTCGATTCTTCACAAGACCTCCGTTCTGCGATGTGTACCACCATGGAAGAAATGGGCTTAGTCGTTGAAGCTCATCACCATGAAGTGGCTACCGCAGGTCAAAACGAAGTGGCATGCCGCTTTAATACAATGACCAAAAAAGCAGACGAAACACAGATTTATAAATATGTCGTGCACAATGTTGCCCATGCTTACGGTAAGACGGCGACCTTTATGCCTAAGCCATTAGTCGGTGATAACGGTTCAGGTATGCACTGCCATATGTCACTGTCAAAAGATGGTATTAACCTATTTGCAGGCGATAAATACGGTGGTTTGTCAGAAATGGCGCTTTACTACATTGGCGGCATTATCAAGCACGCACGCGCACTGAATGCCTTCACTAACCCAACAACCAACTCGTATAAACGTCTGGTTCCGGGCTTTGAAGCACCAGTTATGTTGGCTTATTCTGCACGTAACCGCTCTGCATCTATTCGTATCCCTGTGGTTGCAAGCACCAAAGCGCGTCGTATTGAAGTGCGTTTCCCTGACCCAGCAGCCAACCCATACTTAGCGTTTGCTGCGCAATTAATGGCGGGTCTTGATGGCATTATCAATAAAATCCATCCGGGCGACGCCATGGATAAAAACCTATACGACCTGCCACCAGAAGAAGCAAAAGAGATCCCAACAGTGGCTGGTTCACTAGAAGAAGCCTTGGCTGAGCTCGATAAAGATCGTGAATTCTTAATTCGCGGTGGTGTATTCACCAACGATGCAATTGATGCCTATATCGAACTACTCCGTAGCGATATTCAACGCGTTCGCATGACCCCGCATCCATTAGAATTTGAAATGTACTACAGTGTGTAACACGCCGTTCCACTGCTAGTCTTTGTTGCCGTGAAACATTTGCCCCATCTCTGATGGGGCCTTTTCTCCTACTTTCAGTGGTATCATTTTATTTACGGCACCGTTATTCAAATTGCAGCTTTGTTGGGTAAATCAAGTATAATGCACCAAAATAGTGCAGGAGCAGAATTACATGAAAGCCGAACATTTGCCAGCACCGGAACATATTCTTGATTCACTGTTAAACAGCGTCCTAATCGTTGATTATGACCTTGTGATCCATTATGCCAATCATGCGGCTTTACAAATACTTGCCCAAAGCCAACGTAAAATATATGGCACCCCATTACCTGTACTTTGCAATTATTGCTCCTTAAATGATGAGCTAATGTTAAATAGCTTAAAAGAGGGCCATAGCTTCACCGATAACGAAGTTACGCTCGTTTTTAATAATCATTCCCATGTTATGTCGTTAAGTGCACAGCCTTTCTCTGCTCAGTTTATTTTGTTGGAACTGTCTCAATTAGATAGCCAACGCAGGCTCAGCCAAGAGCAGGTACAAAATGCTCAGCAATTGGCAGCAAGAGAGCTGATCCGGGGTTTGGCTCATGAAATAAAAAACCCATTAGGCGGCTTAAGAGGCGCTGCACAGTTGCTTTCAAGGGCATTACCTGACCCAAAACTGAATGAATATACGCAAGTTATTATTGAACAAGCCGACCGATTAAGGGCATTAGTCGATAGATTACTTGGCCCTCAATACCCTGGGCCAAAAACACAACAGAGTATTCACCACAGCGCTGAAAATATCGTGCGCCTTGTGTCATTAGAGAAGCCCGAAAATATCACGTTAATACGCGATTATGACCCTAGTTTGCCTGATCTTGAGTACTATCCCGATCAAATTGAACAGGTTCTACTCAATATTATCCGTAATGCGTTACAAGCACTTTCCGATACGGGTGGCACAATAACGCTACGCACTCGCACAGCATTTCAGGTCATGTTACAAGGGGAGCGTTATCGCTTAGCCGCTCGTATTGATGTTGAAGATAATGGCCCAGGTATTCCACCCGCTATCCAAGATACGTTGTTTTACCCTATGGTAAGTGGTCGCGAGGGCGGAACAGGATTAGGCTTATCTATCGTTCACAGTTTAGTGGATCAGCACGCTGGGAAAATTGAATTTACCAGTTGGCCCGGTCATACCGAATTTTCTATTTATCTACCAATTAAAAAATAGGGGATAACAATGCAGCAGGGAAAAATCTGGGTTGTTGATGATGACAGTTCTATTCGTTGGGTGCTTGAGCGCGCCTTAAATAGTGCCTCTTTTCATTGCACCTGCTTTGACAGTGCCGATGCTGTTCTTGCCGCTTTAGAGCATGATTGCCCTGATGTTTTGTTATCAGATATTCGTATGCCGGGTATTGATGGTTTAGCCTTACTTAATCGGCTAAAGCAGTCGCACCCATCGCTTCCCATTATTATTATGACGGCACACTCTGATCTTGATGCAGCGGTAAATGCTTATCAATCGGGGGCTTTTGATTACCTACCTAAGCCTTTTGATATTGATGAAACCGTCGCTTTAGTCGAACGCGCCTTGAGCCATAGCCGAGAACAAAACCACCTCGAACGTGATTCTAAACAGAAAACGGAGAGTGTCTCTTCCACCATGATAGGTGAAGCTCCTGCTATGCAAGAGGTTTATCGGATCATAGGTCGCCTCTCTCGCTCATCCATTAGTGTGCTGATTAATGGTGAGTCCGGTACAGGTAAAGAATTAGTTGCACATGCACTGCATCAGCATAGCCCCCGTGCCAACGGCCCTTTTATTGCTCTCAACATGGCGGCTATTCCTAAAGATCTCATTGAGTCAGAGCTATTTGGTCATGAAAAAGGGGCCTTTACTGGCGCCACACAGGTTAGGCAAGGCCGTTTCGAGCAAGCTAATGGCGGCTCACTATTTCTTGATGAAATTGGCGATATGCCTCTAGATATACAAACACGACTATTGAGAGTTCTTGCGGAAGGGCAATTTTATCGTATCGGCGGTTATACTCCGGTAAAAGTCGATGTGCGTATTATCGCAGCAACACACCAAAATCTAGAAAAACGTGTTAAAGAGGGGCTATTCCGTGAGGATTTATTTCATCGCTTAAATGTCATCCGTGTACAGCTCCCACCATTACGTGAAAGAACAGAAGATATCCCACGTCTTGCCCATTATTTTTTACAAAATACTGCCAAAGAGCTAGGTGTCGATAGTAAGGTACTACATCCAGATAGTGAACATATTCTGCAACGCTATCATTGGTCCGGTAACGTGAGGCAATTGGAGAACGTTTGTCGCTGGTTAACGGTTATGGCGGCTAGCCAAGAAATTCTACCGCAAGATTTACCAGAAGACCTGTTGGATAGCCCACAACCGGACGATGCTAGCGAAGAGCCAGCAGCACGTCAGTCTGTCACAAGTCATCATCCATCATGGTTTGAACTGCTCGAGCAGTGGACACACAGTGCATTAGCTGAAGGTAAAGAAAACTTATTAGCTCAAACCGTTCCTCTAATGGAGCATACCATGCTAAATTGCGCCCTCAAATATACGAATGGGCACAAACAAGAAGCGGCTCGTTTATTAGGTTGGGGGCGAAATACTCTCACCCGCAAATTAAAAGAGTTGGGTATCGAGTAAATCACCACAGGCTTATTTCTGCACCTCTGCAAGTAGCCAATGACGAAAGATAGCCATTGCAGGGGTTGTCGGTCGTGATTTCAATCGACTCAGCCAATATCCCCCTAAAGTGACGCTAATATCAAACGGTTGAACCAATGTACCGGCGCTCAATTCGTGCTCGAACATACAACTTGGAGCCAGCGCCACGCCATCCGTTAACAGCGCAGCTTCAACCATTAAGCGCGAAGAGTCGAAAATTGGCCCTTTCACTCGCCATGGCTCAAGCTCTGCTGCTATCTGCCATTTTTCCCATTCGTCTTTACGATAAGAGCGCATCAAACTGTGATCTTTTAAATCTAATGGATGAGTTAACTTATTGGCCACTTTTTCAGAGCACAGTACGGTATGAGCCGCTGAAAATAGCGCCGTATTTTCTGCTAATGGCCACAATCCTTCCCCAAAACGGATCGCAAAATCAACCCCCTCAGCTGCTAAATTAACCACGTTATTGTGCGTCATGATGCGCAAATCGATATAAGGATACAATGCAGCAAAAGCGGGTAAGCGTGGTAATAACCAACCTACGGCAAACGTACCGACAACGGAGACACTCAAGACTTCATGGTAATGCCCATCTTCAAATTGTTGTAACAATGACTCTATTTGGTCAAATGAGCGGCTGAGTACAGGAAGTAAAGCCAACCCTTCATCGGTCAGAGCCAGCCCCCGAGGTAAGCGAATAAATAGCTCAAGTCCAAGCTGCTCTTCCAGCAAACGTACCTGCTGACTCACAGCGGCTTGGGTCACATTCAACTCCAGCCCTGCTCTTGTAAAGCTTAGGTGCCGCGCTGAAGCTTCAAATGCTCTCAACGCATTCAAAGGGAGACGATGACGATAATTCCCTGACATAAGTTTTTCTTTTACCTCATCGAATTTTATATCGTTTCAAATCAGAATTTAAAATAGGCATACTCTTTGCTCATCATCGGACAATACGGTATTAATCAATGCCTCAGCATCTAAGGCATGTGGAAATTAGAATACCTGAATTTTAATTATCAATAACTAAAACTTTTACTTTAATGGATAACTCTATGAAAAATATTTTTCGTCAGGGGCGGCTTTTTATCGCCTTAAGTTTAGCAATGACATCGATTTCCGCCTTTGCCCTTACACAGCAAGAGGTCGATGACATTATCAAGCCCCTGATGAAACAAGAACAGATCCCGGGTATGTCTGTTGCCATCTCAGTGAATGGCAAACAAGCTATTTACCATTACGGTGTTCAGTCAAAACAGACCCAAATTCCTGTTTCTGATAGGACGCTGTATGAAATTGGCTCCTTATCAAAAACCTTTACCGCAACACTGGCAACTTATGCGCAAATTCAAGGAAAACTCGACTTTAGCCAAAGTGTCAGTCACTACCTACCTGAATTAAAAGGCAGTGCTTTTGATAATGTTAGCGTGATGAATTTAGCCACCCATACATCAGGGTTATCGCTATTTGTACCTAGCGATATCAAAACCAACGATCAATTAATGGCGTATTATCAAAAATGGCTTCCTGACAATGAGGTTGGACAATATCGTTCTTATTCAAATTTAGGGGTTGGGTTACTTGGTATCGTGACGGCAAAGCAACTTAATATGCCTTTTTCTCAGGCTATGGAAAAATTGATGCTGCCTTCACTTGGCTTAAAACATACTTATATCCATGTTCCCAAAAGCCAAGAGAAATATTACGCACAAGGCTACAATAAGCAAAATCAGCCTGTTCGCTTAAACCTAGCAATCCTTGGTCCAGAGGCTTATGGCCTAAAGTCCAATGCCAAAGATTTGATCCGTTATTTAGAAATCAATATGCAATCCATTAAAGTGGCGAAAACTTGGCAAGAAGCGATTGAAAACACCCATACTGGCGTTTACCTAACCGATTCGTTTGTGCAGGATATGATGTGGGAAAGCTATCCATGGCCGGTGTCGCTTTCACAATTACTGCAAGGCAACCGTGATGATATGGCTCTCAAACCACAAAAAGTGGAATTGATTAAGCCAGCCATGGCGCCAGAAGTACGCGCTTATTATAACAAGACTGGCTCTAGCAATGGCTTTGCGACATACGCGATATTTATTCCAGAAGAGAAGATTGCCATTGTTATGCTATCCAATAAATGGATACCTATTCCTCAGCGCATTACAGCGACTTACCAGTTACTAGAGAAAATCGAACGCTAAATACTCAAACGGCTCCATTGTAATATGGAGCCATGTATTTAAATAACACGAGAAAATTGGCGTTGACGCATTTGATTACGCAAATAGACATCAAAGCACATACAGATATTACGGATCAGCAAGCGCCCTTGAGGAGTCACCTTAATCGCGGTTTCTGTTATTTCGACTAAGCCATCTTCTTCCATCGGTTTTAACAGCGCTAAATCCTCTGCAAAATAGCGTTTAAACTCGATAGGATAAAGCGCCTCAATTTGCGCATAATGAAGTTGGAAATTACAAATCAGTGTCTTTATCACATCTCGGCGTAAGCAGTCATCATTGGTTAACACTAACCCACGCCACAAAGCATGCCCTTGCTCTTCTACTTGCGCATAATAGGTTTTTAAATCTTTTTGGTTCTGCGCATAACTATCACCCAACATACTGATCGCCGATACGCCCAATCCTAATAAATCACAATCCCCTTGAGTGGTGTAGCCTTGGAAGTTGCGATGTAAAATCCCTTCACGCTGTGCAACGGCTAACTCATCTTGTGGTTTGGCAAAGTGATCCATACCAATAAACTGATAGCCTTCTGAGGTTAAGGTCGCGATGGTTTCTTGCAAAATATCCAGTTTTTGCTCAGCATTTGGCAAGTCTTCATCTTTAATTTTACGCTGTGCCGCAAACAAGTTAGGCAAATGAGCATAGTTAAACACGCTCAAACGATCCGGTGACAGTTCAATCACTTTTTTCAAGGTAAAAGCAAAGCTTTCTGGGGTTTGCTTTGGTAGACCGTAAATCAGGTCAATACTGGTTGATGTAAACCCCGTTTCTTTTGCTCGATTAATGAGCGCAAAAATAAAATCTTCATCTTGTTCGCGGTTAACTAAAACCTGAACGTCTTTATTAAAATCTTGCACCCCCATACTCAGGCGGTTGAACCCTTCGCTGCGCAAATGATCTATCATATCCAGTTCAATTTCACGGGGATCTACCTCTATCGACATTTCAACGTCATCAGAGAAATGGAAGTGTGTTTTGAGCAAAGCGACCAAATGGCTAACTTGAGCCTTATCGAGATAAGTAGGTGTGCCGCCGCCCCAATGCATCTGTGTAACGGTTCGCCCTTTTAATAAGGCTGCACGTTGAATAATCTCTTTTTCGATGACCTGCAAGTATTCATCTGCTTTATGTTTTTGCCGTGTCACCAGTTTATTGCAGCCACAAAAATAACAAAGCTTATGGCAAAAAGGGATGTGAACATAGAGCGATAATGGGTTTTCAGGGTAGCGTTGAGTTGCAGCCACAAACGCACTCTCATCATACTCTTGGTTAAATTCCAAAGCTGTCGGGTATGACGTATAGCGTGGCCCTGAATAATTATATTTTTGGATGAGAGAGAGATCCCAAACGATATTTTGCTCTGACATTAACATTCCTCAATTGCGCCGAATACCTACTTACAGGCTGTATCTTATGTTTTTTTATTGGCGAACTTATATACACGACATAATAACATAAAAGAAATTATAACTTGTGATTGGCAAGAGAGAGTTGATGCAGCACCAAAAGTCGCATGACTTGAATGAATTTTAACCAAAACCTCCTCCGGCAGTGCACCGGAGGAGATAGAAAAACGATTATTTACTTTTCAGGATACGCATAATGTCATCCAGTTTATCTTCGTCTTCTTCTTCATCGTCGTCGGTCAGTTCAATACCTAAAATAGACATCAGCTCATCAATGCGGTCTAAACAAGTATCAATATACGCCTGCTCTTCCGCTGTCACCGTTTCACCATCTTCTAAACGCGCCAACAAGCTATCTAAACGATCGTCCTGCTCAAGCATTTCAAGCTCTTGCTCTGGTGATAATTTAACTTTTACTGCCGGCTCTTTAGCGGGCGCTGGGCGTGTTACCACCGCATTATCATCAACAACCAACGGAATCGGTTTTTTGCTACCCACACGTGGGTCTAGGGCCTGATTTTGATTTCCAGACTTGCTATTCGTTGATTTTTCTTGATAACGCGCCCCTGATTTATTACCACGATGCTTTTTCTGGCGTTTGCGCTCACGCCCTTCTGCATTAAGCTCTTCTTTTGTTTTACGGTACTTTTTCTTGGTTTTGCTGGCGGTTTTACTTGCCGGTTTTTTTGGTGAATTCATGGTCTGATACCTTGATAAGTCAGTTTCTGCTGCGGAATCTAGCAGAATCCCTCAAGCTGTGAAAGCACTTGAGCAGCAATTAAAACGGTTTTTTGCATTTTGCTTGTCAGTCTTATTGATTATAGCTCGAATTGATAGCAATTAAGAGTATTTGATGACAAAACGGCTCCAAGAAGGGAGCCGTTAGATAAGGAAGGTGATTAGGCGTCGACTAAAACCATTTTTAAAATAAATAAAATGGAAACTAAAACAACACATAACCCTAAGTCGCGCCAACGACCAGTACCGATCTTCATTGCACAGTAAGCGATAAAGCCTAATGCAATACCTTCTGTAATCGAAAAGCTAAATGGCATCATGACCGCAGTAATAAATGCAGGCACCGACTCCGTCAAATCATCCCACTTCACACGCGTTAAACTGGATGTCATCAACACGCCAACATAAATCAGCGCGCCCGCGGTTGCATAAGCAGGAACCATACCCGCTAAAGGAGAAATAAACATGGTTAATAGGAATAACACCCCGACCACAATGGCAGTCAGACCAGTACGCCCACCAACAGATACCCCCGAAGAGCTTTCGATATAAGCGGTTACCGATGATGTTCCCATTGCAGAGCCGGCAACAGAACTTAAGCTATCCACATAGAGTGCTTGCTTCATGCGCGGGAATGTTCCGCGAGCATCAGTAATGCCAGCTTTATCCGTAACCCCAATCATTGTGCCGGATGAGTCGAATAAGTTAACCAACATAAAAGCAAAGATGACCCCAGACAGCGCCAAGTCCAGTGATCCCAAAATATCGACTTGCCCCACTACACTGGTGATGCTAGGTGGCAAAGAGAAGATGCCGTTGAACTTCACATCGCCTAATGCAAGGCCAATCAAGGTAGTGACCACAATGGAAACTAATACTGCTGCATGAATATTACGGGCAGCTAAAATTGCAATAATGAAAAAGCCCAGAGCACCTAACCAAACGTTATGTTGGGTGAAGTTACCAATGGAGACTAAAGTGTCTGGATTCGCCACGATAATACCTGAATTTTTCAGCCCCATCATGGCAATAAATAGACCGATACCGCTGGTGATCCCCACACGCAAACTCAATGGAATATTTGCAATGATCCAGTAGCGGATACGAAAGAGTGTTAGAATAAAGAGACCCACAGCGCCCCAGAACACAGCGCCCATCGCAACTTGCCATGAATACCCCATCGCCCCAACGACGACAAAAGCAAAAAAGGCATTTAGCCCCATTGCTGGTGCCACCGCGATAGGTAGGTTTGCTAATAACCCCATCAAAATACTGCCGATAGCCGCAATTAAACAGGTCGTTACGAATACGGCTTTAATGTCCATCCCTGCGACAGATAAAATTTGAGGGTTAACAAAGACAATGTAGACCATTGTGAGGAAGGTTGTAAAACCTGCAACGACTTCAGTTTTCGCCGTTGTTCCGTGTTCTTGTAATTTAAACACGCGTTGGAACAGACCCTGTTGTTGCACAGAGCCAGAAGATTGATTACTCATTAGATATTGCGCCCAAAAAAAGTTTTTTTCGCCCTATCCTACAACAAACAAATCGAGAGTGTTACCGTTAAAATGAAAAAAAGAAAACGTTTGCGTGATGATAATACTCAAAAGTGCGTTAACTTACTGATACAGCAAGATGAATTGGAATTTACAGAAAAAAGAAATTTTTGCGTGATCGTGGCGGCGCCATTTGCACCGCCACATTATGATGATTACGATAAGGCGAGTAGCTTCTGCCTACGCCAAAAGAGTAATGACCGCTTCGCAGCAAATGGTTTAGCCCCACGATGATGACTTAAACGTTTTGCTATCAAGTTGGCGACAATTTCTAATGTCAGACAGATGACAAAGTAAATAAACGCGACAAATAAGAAAATTTCGAGTGGATAAACCATTTCACGGTTATTCACCTGTGTTGCCAAAAATGACAGTTCAGCAACGCCCACAATGTAAGCCAAAGACGTGTCTTTAATCAGCGCAACCCATTGGTTAATAAACGATGGCACCATCATGCGTAATGCTTGGGGTAAAACTATTTGCCAAAGCACTTGCCAACGGCTAAAACCTAACGATAAGCCAGCCTGCCATTGCCCTTTGCCTATTGCTAAAATGCCCGCCTTAACCGCATGGGCCAAATACGCCGACGTGATTAAGGCGAGAGCGCAAATCACTGAGGCGATACCCGGTATTTCGGTTCCGAGCACAACGGGCAAAAAGAAATAAGTCCAAAAAATCAGCATAATGACGGGAATGGCGCGGAAAAAGCCTAAAACAGCAGCGAACAGGTTCATCCAGAAACCACGTAACATCGCTAAGGCAACACCACCAAGCGTACCGAATACAATCGACATTGCCCCCGCGACCAAGCTGATAATTAATGTTAATGCGGCACCTTCAATAGGGCCATCTGGAAACGCACCAAACAAAAGGTACTGCCAGTTTTGCTCAATGACTGAAAAATCCATCTTACACACTCTCCACTAAATTACGTTGCGCTCGCCACTGCCCCCAACCTTCCATTACCGCGATAATCGCAATATACAGCACAGTGGCTAGGCCAAATGCCGTAAATGTCTGTAGTGTTTGGCTTTCAACCTGACGTGATACATAAGATAGCTCAGCCACACCAATCGCCATGGTTAAAGAGGAGTTTTTAACGACATTCATGTATTGCCCGAGAAGAGGTGGCATGGCTATTTTAACGGCCTGGGGTAGCACCACATGTTTCATCGCTTGCCACCCTGTTAAACCCAGCGCAAAAGCGGCATATTTTTGGCCTTGTCGTACACCACGAATACCGGAGCGTATTTCTTCGGCAATAAATGGTACGGTATATAACGTTAAGCCAATAAAACCTGCTAAAAATTCAAACGAAGGCCAACTGAGCGTCATCCCCGCAAATGTGATTTCGTGGGGAGTATTAAGCCACGCCATCATATCCGATGATAAAATTTCACCGGAAGCGAAATACCAGAAAAAGAGTTGAACCAACAACGGGGTATTGCGAAAAACGGAAACATACACTCCGACAATCCAGCGTAGCGGAGCAATTTGGCTATCCCTTGCCGCAGCAACCACAAAACCTAATAACGTTGCAGCGATAATGGTACAAATGGAGATCCAGAGGGTCAGTAAAAAACCATAACCAAACCATTCCAAATACTCGGGAGCTAAAAAATGCTCAGAAAGAAACTCGCCGCTCGTTAATTTTTCAAACATAAGTGCTGCCTTTTATAACTAAGAACCCCGCGATAATATGCGGGGCTATTTATTCTATGCTTATCGACCAGTGAGCATGGAATCGGCGAAATAGAACGCCTATTATTTTTGCTGATCCAGTGGTGCAAATTTGAACTCACCGCGAGGTTGAGCGGCCTTTGTATCAGGGCCAAACCAACGGTTATAAATCTGTTCTGCTTTGCCTTCTTTTTCAAGCTTCAACAACGTGTTATTCACATTTTCGATTAAACGTGTTTCACCTTTAGCGGCAGCAACCGCTTGATATTCGCGAGTGATGCTAAATGGAGAGATTTCAAAATCTGCTTTGACTTTCTCAGGTAAGTTACCAAGTAATCCCACTAATTTTGCATCGTCTTGGGTAATTGCTTGCACGTTACCATTGCGTAAAGCCGCAAATGCCTGTGGTGTATCATCATAAGAAATGACTTTTGTATTCGGATAACGTTCACGTAATGTCACTTCTTGCACGGTACCTTTGTCGGCACCAATACGTAAAGGTGCGATATCATCAGGCGTCTTCAATACCCCTTTACGCGCAATAAACTTTTGCCCTGTTGCAAAATCAGGAATAGAAAAATCAACCTGCTTAGCACGTTCATCAGTGATAGTGAAATTTGCCCCAATTAAATCGACTTTACCTGAAGTCAGTAGTGGAATACGGTTTGCTGGGTTGGTTGGACGCAACTCTAACTTGACGCCAAGGTCATCCGCTATCGCCTGTGCGATATCAACATCATAGCCCGCGAGTTTTTTCGTTTGTGGGTCAATAAAACCAAATGGTGGGTTACTGTCAAAAACAGAGATACGGATCACACCCGCTTGCTTAATATCATCCAGCTTATCTGCATTGGCGACATTGGCCACCAGCGCAAGGCCTGCAAGTAGTGCGGTAGTTAAAACGCGAGCTTTCATTGAACACCTCTGACGGTAAACTTATGTAAATTGACCATCCCAAGTTATCAAGGAACGCTTATTTCTTGAAATACTATTAGTTAATATATTTATATCAAAAAAGAATATATAAATGCGGATATAAAAAAAGGGCAAACACCATCGGAGACGCCCTAAATTATGGTCTAAACCATGAATAGCCTTTTCTTATAACGAAAAGGAAAAACGGAAATGTTTAAAGGTTGACTAGAGCGGGTATCACCCCAGACGAAAAAGAAAGTTTGTACCAAGGAGTCACCGTGAGGCGGCCCCTTGGCGGCATTACCTCGTTATTCCTTCTTAGTGATCATCTTTTCTAAGCGATCACCACCTACATGACGGAAGTCTTGGCCTTTGACATAGTAAAAAATAAATTCACAGATGTTTTGGCAACGATCACCGATACGTTCAATAGAGCGAGCACAAAACAGCGCAGTCAGTACACTTGGGATAGTCCTTGGGTCTTCCATCATGTACGTCATCAGTTGACGCACGATCCCTTCGTATTCTTGGTCTACCTTTTCATCTTCTCGATAAATCCGAATGGCTTCTTCCAAGTCCATGCGTGCAAAGGCATCTAAGACATCATGCAACATTTGCACAGTATGACGACCTAATGACTCTAGGCTCACCAATAACGGCTGGTGCTGGTGAGAAAACTTTTCCAATGCAGTTTGGCAAATTTTATCGGCAACATCACCAATACGCTCAAGTTCGGCAATCGTTTTAGAAATTGCCATAATCAGTCGCAAATCGCTCGCTGTCGGCTGGCGTTTTGCGATAATTTTCACGCATTCTTCATCAATAGCCACTTCCATCATATTGACTTTATGGTCATTTTCGATAACTTCGCGCGCAAGAGCCTCATCCTGATTATGCATCGCTGTGATAGCTTTGGTGAGCTGTTCTTCAACCAGCCCTCCCATTGTCATCAACTCTGTATGGATATGTTCCAGTTCAGCATTGAACTGCCCAGAAATATGTTTGTTGTGGTTCAGCGTATCCATAGTCGGCTCCATATCAACCGTAACGACCAGTAATGTAGTCTTCAGTTTGTTTCTTTTCAGGTGTGGTGAACATCTTGTCTGTATTATTAAACTCAATCAGCTCACCCAAATACATAAAGGCCGTATAATCAGAACAACGCGCAGCCTGTTGCATATTATGAGTTACGATCACCACGGTGTATTCAGATTTGAGTTCGCTGATCAACTCCTCAATGCGCCCTGTTGAAATTGGGTCAAGAGCTGAACACGGCTCATCAAGCAATAACACTTCAGGGCGGATAGCAATACCACGTGCGATACATAGACGCTGTTGCTGACCACCAGATAGGCTATAACCACTTTGATGTAATTTATCTTTGGTCTCATTCCACAGAGCCGCTTTGGTTAATGCCCATTGAACGCGCTCATCCATCTCTACACGAGAGAGTTTTTCAAACAGGCGTACACCAAATGCAATATTATCGTAGATTGACATTGGGAATGGCGTTGGTTTTTGGAATACCATTCCGACCTTGGCACGTAACAGAGCGATATCCTGTTTGTCTGTCAGAATATTTTGACCATCAAGTAAGATTTCACCTTCCGCACGCTGTTCACCGTACAGCTCATACATTTTATTGAAGGTACGCAGTAAGGTCGATTTACCGCAACCAGATGGGCCGATAAAGGCGGTGACTTTATTTTTTTCGATATCTAATGAGATATTTTTTAATGCGTGGAATTTCCCGTAATAAAAATTAAGGTCACGTACTTTAATCTTACTGTTTGCAATATCATTTGCATTAATCATGGCAACTTCTCTCTATAAATCTTTATTCAATCCGGGGTTAGTGTTTTTTCTGAGCAAACACAACACGTGCGACGATGTTAATTAACAAGACACATAGGGTGATTAATAGAACCCCTGCCCATGCCAGTTGTTGCCATTCAGAGAACGGGCTCATCGCAAATTTAAAGATAGTGACGGGTAAGTTAGCAATTGGCTCATTCATATCCGTACTCCAGAACTGGTTCGACAGTGATGTGAACAGTAATGGTGCGGTTTCCCCCGCAATACGAGCAATAGCCAGCAAAATACCTGTAATGATCCCGGAGACAGATGCTTTAAGCGTAATCGATAAAATCATTTTCCATTTTGGCGTACCTAGCGCATATGCGGCTTCTCGTAAGCTATCCGGCACTAACTTCAACATGTTTTCAGTGGTACGGATAACAATCGGAATTTGCAACAACGCCAATGCGATAACGCCAGCCCAGCCAGAGAAGTGCTGCATTTGCGCCACCACAATGGTATAGACGAATAGCCCCACCACAATCGATGGTGCTGAAAGCAAAATGTCATTAATAAAACGCGTTACAGAAGCTAGCCATGATTTACGGCCATACTCTGCCAAATAGATCCCTGCTAAGATCCCAAGCGGTGTACCCACGACCGTTGCCCACAAGATCAACAGCCCACTACCTACGATAGCATTAGCAAGGCCGCCCCCTTCCGTATTCGGTGGAGGAGTCATTTCTGTGAACAAGTTCAATGACATGCCATCGAACCCTTTGGTAACGGTTGAGAACAAAATCCAAATTAACCAGAACAGCCCAAATGCCATTGTTAGCATCGAAACAAACAGAGCGATTCGGTTAACTTGGCGTCGCCATGCCTGACGACGGGCTCGTTCTTTTTGATTAACGACAATATTATCGGATGTCGACATATTAACGGCCCTCGTTCTTCGCTAAACGCATAACCATGAGTTTTGATATCGCCAGAACAATAAAGGTGATAACAAATAGAATTAACCCAAGTTCCATCAGCGCAGCGGTATGTAGACCACCTTCCGCTTCGGCAAATTCATTCGCCAATGCAGAAGTAATACTGTTACTCGGCATAAACAACGAGAAACTATCCAGTTGATACGTATTACCAATTACAAAGGTCACCGCCATTGTTTCACCAAGCGCGCGCCCTAAACCTAACATTACCCCACCTATCACACCGTTACGTGTATAAGGCAGAACAATATTCCAGATCACTTCCCATGTGGTACAACCGATACCATATGCTGACTCCTTCATCATGACAGGTGTTTGTTCAAACACGTCACGCATGACAGAGGCAATATAAGGAATGATCATAATGGCGAGGATAATACCTGCTGCCAAAATACCAATCCCGAATGCAGGACCTGAGAAAAGCTCACCGACAATTGGGATACTCGACATCACATTGCCAACAGGCTCTTGAAAATATTCCGCAAACAGCGGCGCAAAAACAAACAGCCCCCACATACCATAAACGATACTAGGAATGGCAGCGAGAAGCTCAATCGCAATCCCTAATGGGCGTTTTAACCAATTAGGTGCAAGTTCAGTTAAGAAAAGAGCAATACCAAAGCTCACGGGTACTGCAATAATCAGGGCTATCAGTGATGTGACGATGGTGCCATAGATAGGCACAAGCGCACCAAACTCCTCAGCGGGAGCATCCCATTCTTTAGTCCATAAAAACGAAAACCCAAATTTTTGCATACTCGGCCACGAGGCAAAAATAAGGGAAATAATGATGCCACCAAGCATTAACAAAGTGATTAGCGCGGCAATTTTGACTAATGCGCCAAATATCACATCGCCTGACTTGCTCGGTGCTTTAAATGCCGTTGTTTTTTCGGCCATGCGCTTTGTCTCATCCTACACCTACTTTATTTAGTAGGATTTAGTTACTACGTCAGAAGGCGGATGTTAATCCTAAGCATCCGCCTACCATTACCAACCCGAGGCTCACTGATTAGAACAGTGGTTTGCCTTGGCTATCTTTGACTTCTGTTTTCCATGCTGCACGAATTGCTGTCACAACTTCTTGAGGAAGGATAGCATAATCCAATGCTTCTGCTTGCTGACCACCTTTCTCATAAGCCCAGTTAAAGAAATCGAGCACAGCTTTTCCTTTTTCTGCATTCGCTTGATCTTTGTGAACTAAGATAAACGTGGTTGAGGTAATTGGCCATGCGTTCTCACCATTACGGTTAGTCAGGTCTTGAGCGAATGACTTAGACCAGTCAACTTTCTTCGCTGCTGCGCTGAAGCTTTCACCTGTTGGGGAAACAACCTTACCATCTGCGGAAATGAGTTTAGTATAAGCAAGGTTATTCTGTTTCGCATAGGCATACTCCACATAACCGATAGAGCCTGGTAAACGCTGGACGAAAGCTGCAACGCCATCGTTACCTTTACCTGCGACGTTGTTTTTCGGCCAGTTTACTGTAGAGCCTGCACCAATATCATTTTTCCAGCTTGAGCTGACTTTTGATAAGTAGCTCGTAAATACGAACGTCGTACCTGAGCCATCAGAGCGTCTTACCACTGCAATGTTTTGATCGGGTAAGTTAACACCTGGGTTCAATTTAGCGATGGCAGGATCATTCCATTTGGTGATTTTACCGAGGTAGATATCACCTAATGTTGTACCGTCTAATGTCAATTGACCTGACTGGATACCCTTTACGTTAACCGCCAGTACCACACCACCAATTACGGTTGGGAACTGGAATAGGCCATCTTCTTTCAATTTTTCATCGGTTAATGGCGCATCAGACGCACCGAAATCAACCGTTTTTGCATTAATTTGTTTAACACCACCAGAAGAGCCAATCCCCTGATAGTTCACTTTATTACCTGTTTCTTTCTGATAAGAGTCCGCCCACTTAGCATAAACTGGAGCAGGGAATGTTGCACCCGCGCCAGTTAAGCTTGTGGCAGCAAAAGAAGACATTGCAGTCATTGAAAGGGTTGCTGCCATTACGCTAGCTAAGGTTGTACGCATCATTTTCATAATCCCTCCGGGGATGTATAGAAACAATTAAGTAGTAAATTGTTGGTGAAATGTCACGGTAGGAAAAATAGGACAATTTGATGACAACAACATGTCTGATTTATGACAGTTTTATGACAATTGACGATTTTCGTCTAGCTATCGAAAAAAACAGCAGCTTAAAAAACAAAATTGACCATAAAATCAATGAGTAATGAAATACAGAGCAGAATATCTCTATATTGAGACCACCATGACAAACTGTCATAAAAAAGTCGTAAAATCCTTTTTTACTGCTTCTCTATTTTGATAATACGGTTTAATTCACCGTTTCAAGGGAGAAACATGCGCTTGCCATCAAGGGATTAAAATCAGCAATTTGCGTATGCGGTCAGACTACCATCACAAAATGGTCATCTCGCGTGGTGCCTGCTTTATGATAAAGCAGGCAGATAATCAGCGAAAATTGAGCCTCACGCCAGCTACGCAAACAACAAGCAAATATTCATTGTTCTTTATTTGACTTGAAAACCGGATGTTGTTTGAGCTGAGCGATTACTTGATCCATCCCCGTTTTATCATGAGCGGTCTGCGATAATGTCGCTATAGTGTTGCGAAGACCTGCAAATTTTGCCATCGGCGGTGGAGGTGGCGGTGTATTTGTCGACGTCGGTTGCTCCGTGGCTGCGGCTTGGTATTTCTGCGCATTGGCTTTAAATACTGGGCTATTTTTAAGTTCAGCAATCACTTGATCCATCCCCGTTTTACCATGAGTGGTCTGCGATAATGCCGCTATATTGTTGCGAAGACCCGCAAATTCTGCCATCGGCGGTGGAGGTGGCGGTGTATTTGTCGACGTCGGTTGCTCCGTGGCTGCGGCTTGGTATTTCTGCGCATTGGCTTTAAATACTGGGCTATTTTTAAGTTCGGCAATCACTTGATCCATCCCTGTTTTTCCGCCATCTCCTGTTTGAGCGGGCTTAATATCAGGCTTTGGCATAGGGGGTGGCATAGGAATAGATAATGCCCCTTTCGATGCTAAGGGTTGATTTGGAGGTAGTTGTATAACGGTTGCCAGTTGTTTGCTCCATTTCACCTGCTTAAAGGCCTTTTTGGGTTCTTGAAACAGCCCTACGACTGTGTTTTTGATATTAATTATTCCCGTGGAGAGTGTAGCCTGCTTTTGCTTTCCCTCTATTCCAGCGAAAGCTAATGCCGCTTTACTCTGAAAACAGCAAATAGGTTTAGAAAAATAGATATGCATAAATTCACCTGAGTTATTTTATTTATGTTTATTATCTAAATAAAATAACTATCAGATCTTTTATATAACGATGGTATTACTTATAGAGTAAGTTATTTTTTATATGATGACTGGCGCGTAAGATAGGCGTTAATACCGAAATAAAATAGAAGGTAGGTCGTTTTATACGACCCACTACCGACAATGGTTACTCTTCTTTTTCTTTCAATGGCAGGAGTGCACGAATGGCGAAACCGCCGCGTTCACTTTTATGGATTTCGATACTACCTTCATGGGCATCGACAATACGGCGGATAATTGCCAATCCTAGCCCTGTTCCCTTATTGCTACGGGCTTTTTCACCTTGCACAAAAGGTTGGAAGAGGCGTTGAATATCTTCTTCTTTGATACCTGCACCATCATCTTCCACTTGGAACCAAACCGAATCCTCATTTTTGCCACTGCTCACTTTGATCCAGCCGTTACCATAGCGATAAGCGTTAACAATCATATTGGTGATGGCGCGTTTAATGGCTAATGGATTCGCATTCACGATCAGACTACCCGGCTCCAGTGCCGTTTCAATTTCACCAGTCACGCTCGTTTCAGCGGTAACTGCCTCATTGAGGATGCTATTTAGGTCACAAAACTCCATATTCATTTCCTGACCCGTTTTCAGGTAGTCCATAAACTGACCAATAATCGCATCACACTCTTCAATATCCTTATTGATGGATTCTGCTAGGTAGCCATCTTCAGGGCTCATCATTTCCGTCGCCAATCGGATCCGTGTCAGTGGGGTACGTAAGTCATGACTGACCCCCGCCATTAAAATTGTCCGATCATTTTCAAGCGTCTTTATGCCCGCAGCCATATGATTAAAGGAGCGGATCGCGGCTCTTACCTCAGTTGCCCCTTTTTCTTGCATGGCGGGTAATATGACCCCTTTCCCCACTTGCCCTGCATGGTATTCAAGTTCAAGTAATGGCTTGTTTTGGTAACGAATATAGAGCCAGACCCCTGCAAAAATAGACAGGAAAATAGCTAAAGTATAACGGAATACTAACGAAAATTGGTTTTGCCCAATTTCAGTTAATGGCACACGCACCCAGATATCAGGCGCAAGATAGGAGGTTAACCAAAGAATAGGATATTCGCGGCCAAGCTCAAGACGCACTTGGGCTTCGCCACCAATATATTCCGACATGTTTTCGCTGAGAAAATCGTATTCTTTCGCCCAATTTAAGCCTTCTTCCATCGCGGCTGATTGAGCATAAAAGGTGATCCCCAACTCATTGTAGATTTTTTTACGTAATGCGGGAGAGACCCGTACTGTGGTTCCATCTTGCAGCACCATCCGCTCCGTCATTAATGTTCGCACTTCATAAGCCAACACTTTGTTGAATTGCTGCAAACTTGGCATAACAACAAAATTCAGCACCACCATATAGCTGGTGACAAGGCTGGCAAACAGTAATGCAACAAACAAAAATAACGAACGCGAAAATGTACTACGGCGAGAGAACCTCAGTCGCTTCATGCTTTACTACCGTCCGGCACAAATACATAGCCCAAGCCCCAGACTGTCTGAATGTAGCGAGGGTGAGCTGGATCTTCTTCAACCATACGACGTAAACGTGAAATTTGAACGTCAATTGAACGTTCCATCGCACTGTATTCACGGCCTCTCGCTAAGCTCATCAGCTTATCACGAGATAATGGTTCCCTTGGGTGCGAAACCAATACTTTAAGTACAGCAAACTCACCGCTCGTCAAAGGCATATTTTCTTCGCCTTGGAACATTTCACGGGTGCCTAGGTTCAGTTTAAACTTACCGAAGGTAATAATCGCATCATCCTGAGATGGTGCGCCTGGCAATTCGTTTGCTTGGCGACGTAATACAGCACGAATACGTGCAAGTAATTCACGCGGGTTAAAAGGTTTAGGAATGTAATCGTCGGCGCCAATCTCTAAACCAACAATACGGTCAACCTCTTCACCTTTAGCCGTTACCATAATAATCGGTATTGGATTGTTTTGGCTGCGTAAACGACGACAAATTGACAGACCATCTTCACCTGGCAACATCAAATCTAAAACGATTAGATGAATCGACTCCCTCGTTAGGATCCTATCCATTTGTTCAGCATTCGCGGCACTACGTACCTGAAATCCTTGCTCTGTGAGGTAGCGTTCAAGCAAGGCACGCAAACGCATATCATCATCGACGACAAGAACTTTATAGCTTTCTTGCATTTTGTAGCCCTCAAGATGTGCAATCTATCGAAATTATTTTTAAAATAAGAATATACCCACCATGCTCCAAGCTGTATGGGTGTTACAAAGCGCTGCTATCTAAATCACAAAAATAGTCATGACGATAAATTTTTACTTGCGCTTAATAACGGCATATCACCTGAATTATTTTGTGTATAAGTAAAATATAAGATAGTTAACGTCCTAATTTACCATCAACTTGAAATTTAATGAATAATTTTACGCCTTATAGGACTAGCGGTTTATAACTAATTTCTAACACTGTATAGGTTACCCGCCCCCCAGGTGTATTCACCGTAATTTCATCATCAACCTGCTTACCAACTAGCGCGCGAGCAACTGGAGAATCAATAGAAATCCAATTTTTGGATGGATTAAACTCATCGGCACCGACCAATCGGAATATTCTGATATTTTCATTATCGTCTTCTAATTTCACCCATGCGCCAAAAAAGACTCGCCCTTCTTGCCGTGGGTCTGGTTCGACAATTCTTAGTTGATCCAATCTTTTAGATAAAAAGCGTACTCGACGATCAATCTCTCGCAAACGCTTTTTACCATAAATATATTCCGCATTTTCTGAACGATCACCTTGAGCCGCAGCTTCAGAAACCGACTGAGTGACTCTTGGGCGCTCCTCTTTCCAAAGATATTTAAGTTCTTTGTCTAGCGCATCCCAACCTTCGCGTGTGATTAAGAGACTCTTATTCATAACCTTCATAAATCAGTAAGCAAGTTAGATAATTATAAATTATATACAGAATTAATCTTTAACTTTAGCAAAGTTCACCCTAGAAATTCTGCTTCTGTGCAAGTATAACAGTGCCATAAATTTTTTAACCATTCTTTGACTAGGTATTAAAAAGCGACATGAATGAAACTCTAAGCCAAATAATCGCGGGAGAGCTACAAGTTCAACCGAAACAGGTATTTTCTGCTATCACCTTGTTAGATGAAGGGAATACGGTTCCTTTTATTGCTCGTTATCGTAAGGAAGTCACAGGAGGCCTTGATGATACTCAGCTTCGCCAATTAGAGAACCGTTTAGGCTATTTACGAGAGTTAAATGAACGCAAGCAAACCATCCTCAAGTCAATCGAAGAACAAGACAAACTCACTCCCGAACTCGCCGCTGCTATCAATAACACCTTAAATAAAACCGAGCTTGAAGACCTCTACTTGCCCTTTAAGCCCAAACGCCGCACTCGTGGGCAAATTGCTATCGAAGCAGGCCTAGAGCCGTTAGCAGACACATTGTGGAATGACCCCACTCAATCCCCCGATGATGTCGCTCAATCCTTTGTCAATGCCGAAAATGGCGTGGCAGATACGAAAGCGGCTCTCGATGGTGCTCGTTATATCTTAATGGAGCGTTTCGCCGAAGATGCAGCATTATTAGCTAAAGTTCGCGACTATTTACTGAAAAATGCCCATTTGGTTTCCAAAGTTATCGATGGCAAACAAACCGAAGGCGCTAAATTTAGTGACTACTTTGATCACCAAGAACCTGTTTCTTCCGTTCCGTCGCATCGCGCATTAGCCATGTTCCGTGGTCGTAATGAAGGTATTTTACAGCTATCACTAAACTGTGACCCGCAATTTGAAGAGCCACCAAAAGAAAGTTACTGTGAAGAGATCATTACTCGCCACCTTGATGTTCGATTGAATAATGCACCAGCAGACCAATGGCGTAAAGCGGTTATTAGCTGGACATGGCGCGTCAAAGTATTGCTACATCTCGAAACTGAGATTATGAGCTCACTGCGCGAAAAAGCAGAAGAAGAAGCAATCAATGTGTTTGCGCGTAACCTCAGTGACTTATTGATGGCGGCACCAGCCGGTATGCGAGCGACTATGGGGTTAGATCCGGGTCTACGGACAGGGGTGAAAGTCGCGGTGGTGGATGCGACAGGTAAACTTATCGCAACGGATACTATCTATCCACACACAGGTCAAGCGGCTAAAGCGGCGGCTAGCGTTGCGGCCTTATGTCAAAAACACCAAGTCGAGTTAGTCGCTATCGGTAACGGAACGGCTTCAAGAGAGACTGAGCGCTTCTTTGCTGACGTGCAAAAACAGTACCCCGAAGTCACAGCACAGAAAGTGATTGTGAGTGAAGCGGGGGCCTCCGTTTACTCGGCATCAGAGCTGGCCGCTCAAGAATTCCCTGATCTTGATGTGTCACTGCGCGGAGCCGTGTCTATCGCACGCCGCTTACAAGACCCCCTCGCCGAATTAGTGAAAATCGATCCGAAATCGATTGGTGTTGGTCAATATCAACACGATGTGAGCCAAACTCAATTAGCTCGTAAACTCGATGCCGTGGTCGAGGACTGTGTAAACTCTGTCGGCGTTGACTTGAATACCGCTTCTGTTGCCTTACTAACCCGCGTTGCAGGTCTAAGCAAAATGATCGCGCAAAACGTGGTAAATTGGCGCGATGAGAATGGCCGTTTTGCAGATAGAAAACAGCTTCTAAAAGTCACTCGCTTAGGACCAAAAGCCTTTGAACAGTGTGCGGGCTTCTTACGGATCACCAACGGCGATAACCCACTTGATGCTTCTGGCGTTCACCCAGAAGCTTATCCCGTTGTTGAAAAGATCCTCGAAACTGTTCGCCAGCCCCTTAAAGAGATTATGGGCAACTCCTCTGTTTTAAATAGCTTAAGCCCTCGCGACTTCACAACAGAGCAGTTTGGGGTTCCTACTGTTACCGATATTATCAAAGAGCTGGACAAACCGGGCCGCGACCCACGCCCTGAGTTTAAAACGGCGACCTTTGCCGAAGGCATTGAAACCATGAATGACTTAGTCGCAGGCATGATTTTGGAAGGTTCGGTGACTAACGTCACTAATTTCGGCGCTTTCGTTGATATTGGTGTGCATCAAGATGGCTTAGTGCATATTTCATCGCTGTCTAACAGCTATGTTGAAGACCCACATAAAGTGGTTAAAGCAGGTGATATCGTTAAAGTAAAAGTGATGGATGTTGATATCCCTCGCAAACGTATCGCCTTATCGATGCGCCTTGATGAACAACCCGGCGATACCAATAGCGCACCACGCCGCCATAATGACCAGCAAGAGAGAAACTCACGTAAACCGCAATCTGCACAACGTGACATGTCACGGAAAAACCAAGCCGCCACTGGAAACAGTGCGATGAGTGATGCCCTCGCTGCCGCATTCGGTAAAAAACGCTAATCCCTCAACCTCTACAATCCGATTTCTCTTTGATTGTAGAGGTTTTTACTCACGCCCAAGCTATTTCGCTCCGTGAATAATTAACAAAACAAATACATTAATCGATTTTAATTTACTCTATAAATTTATTGGGTTTCGCCTTGGTGCGCGGCAAACTCAATGCTTAGTTGATCCACATCAATTAAATTTGACGAAAAAAGAGGCTAAATATAACGAATAGTTGATGATTATTATTATCATTATTGATTAGATTTTTTTCTGTTTATGCTGACTTTTTACTTGTATCTCTCTTAATAACAATCATCAGTATTATTACCTATGACTAATGGAAGGCGATATGTCACTACTTCCTCAACACAGCTACAAAATACTCGGTTTTTCACCGCAGATAAGCCCCGCTTACCGACAAAAACTGCTCTCGCTTGGTTTATTACCGGGTTCCATTTTTAAAGTAGTACGTTTTGCTCCTTTAGGAGACCCAATACAAATCGAAACGCATCGAGTTAGTCTTGTACTACGAAAAAAAGATCTCGCCTTACTCAACCTTGATGAAGCCACGCCGACTTAATATCAGGTGTTGTTATACCACGTTACTATTTTGTATTTTTATTATCGGTAAACACTATGAAACCATTAACCATCGGCCTCATTGGCAATCCAAATGCAGGTAAGACAACGCTATTTAACCAATTAACTGGCTCTCGCCAACGGGTTGGTAACTGGGCTGGTGTCACCGTCGAAAGGAAAGTTGGGCGTTTTAATACGGCTGAGCATCATATTGAATTAGTTGACTTGCCCGGTACTTATTCGCTAACCACCATTTCAGAACAGACATCTCTCGATGAGCAAATCGCCTGCTATTTTATTTTAAGCGGCGAAGCCGATATGCTGATTAACGTCGTCGATGCCTCTAATTTAGAGCGCAACCTCTACCTCACTTTGCAATTAGTGGAGTTGGGGGTGCCTTGCATCATCGCACTTAATATGTTGGATATTGCACAAAGCCAACACATTGAGATTGATGTTGAAAAACTGCAACAGCAGTTGGGTTGCCCTGTCATTCCGTTGGTTTCAACCCGTGCGACAGGGATTGATAAACTCAAACAATCGATTGATAAACATCCTCAGAACAATATGACAGCGCTGGTTGAATATCCGGCGGCCTTATTACAAGAGGTGGATTCACTCTCTGAGCAGATCTCGGCGCAGCAATTTAGTCAGCAACAACGTCGTTGGTTAGCATTGCAGATACTCGAAGGCGATATTTATAGCCGCCAGCGCGCGAATATTACAGAAGCGCAATTGCAGGCAACTCAACAGCACTTAAAAGCTAGCTTAAATGAAGAGCCTGAACTGTTAATTGCCGATGCCCGCTACCAATCCATTGCTGCAATTTGTGAGAAATCCATCAATAACAGTGCCGCGGAGCCCAACAAATTAACGCAATCCCTTGATAGACTCATCCTTAACCGCTGGCTTGGCGTTCCGATTTTTTTATTTGTCATGTACTTAATGTTCGTCTTGGCAATTAATATTGGTGGCGCTTTGCAGCCGTTCTTTGAAGGTGCCTCAGAAGCCATCTTTATCCATGGTATTCAGTGGGTAGGGGCGTATTTCAGTTTCCCTGATTGGCTCACCGTCTTCCTTGCACAAGGTATTGGTGGCGGTATCAATACCGTACTCCCTCTCGTACCGCAAATTGGTATGATGTACCTGTTTTTATCTGTCTTAGAAGACTCGGGCTATATGGCACGAGCCGCCTTTGTGATGGATAGATTAATGCAGGCCTTGGGCTTACCGGGTAAATCCTTCGTGCCATTAATTGTGGGTTTTGGTTGCAATGTTCCCGCCATTATGGGCGCACGTACGTTGGATGCACCTCGTGAGCGCCTCATTACCGTATTAATGGCTCCATTTATGTCTTGTGGTGCGCGGCTCGCTATCTTCGCGGTATTCGCCTCCGCGTTTTTTGGGAAAAGTGGCGCAAGTATTGTTTTTTCACTCTATATCCTCGGAATTGTTGTCGCTATCTTAACGGGTTTGCTACTGAAACATACCTTAATGCGTGGTGAAGCCTCTCCCTTTGTGATGGAACTCCCGGTGTATCATGTGCCCCACCTAAAAACACTGTTGATCCAAACTTGGCAGCGCCTAAAAGGCTTTGTGATCCGTGCGGGTAAAGTTATCGTGGTTGCCAGTATGTTTATCGGCGCTTTAAATAGTTTTTCCCTTTCAGGAAAACCTGTCGATAATATTAATGACTCCGCTCTTGCTTCCGTCAGTAAAGTGATTACCCCTGTTTTACAGCCTATCGGAGTGCATACCGATAACTGGCAAGCCACTGTTGGTTTGATTACTGGTGCGATGGCAAAAGAAGTTGTTGTAGGAACATTAAACACCCTCTACACCGCGGAAAATATCACAGCCGAGCCATTCGATGCCCAATCCTTTGATTTACTCGATGAGTTGGGGGATGCAGTCGCAGAAACTTGGGATAGTTTGAAAGAGACCTTTACCCTAAGTGCACTTTCTAATCCAATCGAGGCAAGTAAAGGCGATGGTGAAATGGCTTCTGGATCCATGGGCACCATGGCAGCCAAATTTGGTTCCGATATTGCCGCATACAGCTACCTTATTTTTGTCTTGCTGTATGTCCCTTGTGTTTCGGTCATGGGGGCTATCGCTCGTGAAACCAATAAAAGCTGGATGGCATTCTCCATTTTATGGGGGCTGAATGTGGCTTATAGCCTTGCGGCTCTGTTCTACCAAGCTGCAACTTTTAGCCAGCACCCGCAAAGCAGCTTAATTATTATTGTTGCAGTTATCATATTTAATCTTGTGCTGTTTACCTTATTGCGCCGAGCACGGAGCAGAGTAACACTGAATCTGGCAAATCAAACCGCCAAATCTTGTTCCGACTGCTCAGGCAAGGCCTGCCACTAACGGGGAATAACGATGGTCAGCTTGTTACAAATCAGGGATTTCATTGCACTGTATGGGCAAGCTGACCTCGACTTACTCAGCCAACGACTCCATGCCCCTAAATCACTTATCCAAGCGATGCTCGATAAACTAGTCGCAATGAACAAAATCGAAAAAGTCGATATAACAGCCTGTTTAACCGGAACAAGCTGTAAAGGATGCCCCGAAAGCAGTAATTGCTCACACCCTTTATATAAAATAAAGTCACCCCCGCTCTGTGAGTGACTTACGCGACCTCGACAATGTCTCTTTTTTAAAGTTTTAATCAAATTACTCACTAAAATACATGACTTCATTCAGGTTAAAAGAGGAAGTATGTATGACAAGATTTGATAAAAGCCTATTTTTAAATAATACGCTTAATTACCTTCGTCAATTCGGCTATCAAGCAATCCCATCAGAAGTGAAATATAATTTAACCAAAGGCCTTACCGCTTATTTCCTCGTTACCTCAGTGAAAAATAGTGGTAACAGTTACATCAGCTTGTTATCGCGAGCGCAAGATTATCTTAATCGTACTCACTTAACTTCAAATAAAACCGATATCTCCCATGAATTACTCACAACAAGTATCAAAAAAGTACTTGATATCCAAAAACCCTTAGATGTGATTAAACGCTATCAAGACTATCATGCCAGCTCTAGCAAAATTGATCGCCGAGGCTTAGGCGTCAAACAATCACTCACACCCCACCAAAAAGCAGATATTGAAAGCAGCCAACATTTCAAAAAATATAGTGACAGCGTTCATCAATTAGCTGAACAATATTTTAATGCACTGAAAAATAAAGCACTTAAAAACGTTGATGAGCTCGCCCCCTCATTAAATAAGGTTTTATTTAAAAAATTACTCAGCAGATACCCCAATAATTTATCAAAACTCATTACCAAATCCGATAAAAGCCTAATAGAGGCCTGCTTTAATACCGCTGCGGAACAAATGCGTTGCCCCAAGTTAAAGCAATATGACCAATTTATGGCAAAAAATGGATTTATCACAGCGAGTGAAACTGAGCTTAGCTATTTTTTTCAAATAAAAACGCCTGTTGAAATTAAACTAGGGTTACGTGAAGACGCACGGCAGGCTGAAACAGGCAATAAAGAGACAGGGATACAAATTTTTGCCGGTAAAGATACATTAGCGGCCTATATCCGTAAAAATCCAGCGGATGATGTCACAACTTTCACCCTCTTTGACCCTAATATCGGTGTTGAAAAATTCTATAGTATTGACGCCTTTCTTACGACGCTGATTAGCAAAGCTACGGCTTATAACCTTGAAAATGGCTATTCTACCGAAACATTGAAATACAAAAAGTTTTATTACCACCGACCACCTGCCGCCGACCAAGAACAAACGGCAACCCATCGTGCAAACCTTTTTGCGCCGTCCGCGCCACCACTCCCTTTTGAGCCTTCCGCCCCACCCGAGGCGTTGATGGCAGAAGACACGGTTGGCTCTACCTGCTCTGCCGTTCCTCCATCTTATGGCGAACTATTTCTAGGGGATAAATCCCCTTTAGCGCTCCATGACGCACATCTTTCTGGGCAGCACAACGCACCAGCTCCCCCTTATGCTCTATTTTCGCCTACCCAGCAACGTTAGTTTTATCATTTTACTCAGTGGCTTATTGCCACTGAGCTAATAGGTCACTCTTCCAATCGTGCCAGAAAGTCCAGTAAATATTCACAAAATTCATCTGGATGGGAAATGAAGGGTGCATGGGCGCTATGGCGCATCACAACAGAAGGTGAATTAGGATAACGTTCATCAAGTAATGTCGCGACTTTACGTGGCACCAAACCATCTAAGTAACCATAAAGACGTAAAAATGGCACGGTGAGAGCTTTAAGCTCCTCACGTAAATCTGTAATACGTAAAATTTCTAGCCCTGCATTTAGAATTTCCACTTTTGGCATAGGCTGCTCGAGCACCACAGATTTTAGCAATTTAGCATCTTGACGAGCGCTTTCAGTGCCTAACGTTTGCAATGCTAAAAAACGTTCGACTGTGCGCTGAAAATCTGTCGATAGTTGCTGTTCAAACCCAAGTAGCACCGTTGATTTTATCCCCGGCCAGCTCCCCTCATGGGCTTGAAAACAAGGTGATGAAGCGACCGTAATCAATCCTTTTATCTGCTGAGGATGGCTAAGTGCAATATGACTGGCGATTAATCCCCCCAGTGACCACCCGAGCCAAATAGCCTCTTTAGGCGCCTGCTGCCATAAAGTATCAGCCATCGCGGCTAAATTCATCGCATCAAACCCTTGGCTACGACCATAGCCAGGCATGTCAACTAAATGCAAACGAAAATGCGGTGAGATTCGCGGAATAATGGAACGCCACACTTCGGCATTCAGCCCCCATCCGTGCAGCAACACAAGATCTTGAGAACCTTCACCGATTGTCTCCCAGTACAACTGCGTCATGGTTACACTCTCTTTTTTCACAGGAATATGCTTATGCTAACAATGCAAGGTGCCTGTTGGCTATGCCAGCAGCCATTAAAATTAGTGGATCACGGGATTTGTGCGTTCTGCATAAAGCGCATCCCAACCATGTCAAATGTCTGCCATCGGTGCGCACTACCAGCCGAACAAGGCCACATCCTATGTGGTCGCTGCTTAATTCAGCCGCCTGCGTGGCATCGGTTAATCGCTGTTAGCCCCTATCAAGCCCCTTTACGTAAATTAATCCATCGTTATAAGTTTAACCCACAGCCTCAATTAGCTTTCACGCTTGCTAAAGTGTACGCATTACATTGGCTTAATGGTTATCGCCAGCAGCTTTGGCCTAAGCCTGATAGGCTTTTGACAATCCCTTCACACCCTAAGCGGCTATGGTTACGTGAATTTGACCACATTGCTTTTATCGGTGAATATTTAGCCAAGTGGTTAAATATTGCCTATTCACGAAATTCATTATTGCGCACTCGTGATACACTGGCTCAGATAACATTAAAACGTAAACACCGCCACAGCAATCTTAATGGCGCATTTACCCTAACAACCCCTGTCATAGGGCAGCACGTCGCTATTTTTGATGATGTGCTGACGACAGGCGCGACGATGCAAGCCGCGGCACAATTGCTGATTTGTGCGGGTGTAGAGACAGTACAGGCTTGGTCACTCTGTCGCACCTTGTAGGAATGGGGCAAATGGGCGTATTATAACCAACTAAAGCGGTCAACTATTATTGAGCAAATGATTATGATTAATATTACTGAAGCAGCACAGGCTCATTTTGCCAAATTACTGGAAAACCAAGAGCCAGGCACCCAAATTCGCGTGTTTGTCATCAACCCAGGCACACCTTCTGCTGAATGTGGCGTTTCCTACTGCCCACCGGACGCTGTTGAAGCAACAGACCAAGAATTGAAATTTGAGCGCCTATCCGCTTATGTTGATGAGATCAGCGCACCATTCTTAGAAGACGCAGAAATTGATTTCGTGACAGATCAGTTGGGTTCACAACTGACGCTCAAAGCGCCTAACGCAAAAATGCGCAAAGTCTCTGATGACGCACCTCTTATCGAACGTGTTGAGTATGTTTTACAATCACAAATTAACCCACAACTTGCAAGCCATGGCGGTCGTGTCTCACTAATGGAGATCACTGATGACGGCTTTGCTATTTTACAGTTTGGTGGCGGTTGTAACGGCTGTTCAATGGTCGATGTCACATTAAAAGAAGGGATTGAAAAAGAACTTCTCAAAATGTTTGAAGGCGAGCTAAAAGGTGTTAAAGATCTTACTGAGCACCAACGTGGTGAGCATTCGTTCTACTAATTGTTCACCTAAACTTGCTAATCTGACGGCGCCCGTATCTCATTGCGGGTGTCTTTTATTATTTCATCACCTTTATAATTCGGTATTTTATGGAACAATTTGAGACGCTAACGCCTGCACAGGCATACCAACATTGGGTTGATGGCACCGCGATATTAGTGGATGTTCGTGACCCACAAAGCTTCCGTGCGGGGCACGCAAGTGGCGCCTATCATTTGACCAATGAAACACTGAGCGCATTTTTAGCACAAACAGACTATGAGCAGACCATCATGGTGATGTGTTATCACGGTCATAGCAGCCAAGGAGCTGCACAGTACTTAATTAATATTGGCTTCGAATCCGTCTACAGTATCAATGGTGGTTTTGAGGCTTGGTTGAGGGAATATCCACAAGCCGTTACGGCTCTCTAAGCGAGAAAATCCATTCATGATCCATGTTGTTTCATTCACAAATCCCAGAATGGCCCAGGCTTTTGTCGATTATATGGCAAGCCAACATATCGAATTAAAAGTCCATCCTGTTCCAGAGCAGCAGCAAATAGAGCTTTGGCTTCAAGATGAGCAATATCTCGCAAAAGTACAGCAAGAGCTTAACCTTTTTTTGCAAGATCCATCAAACCCCCGTTATACCGAAGCAAGCTGGAAAATAGGTAACACCCAAACCGCGTTTAAATATCGCAACACTTTGACCTTGGCTAATCTCAAAGCACAATCAGGTCCTTTAACCATCGCCGTCATACTGATCTGTGCTGGCGTTTATTTTTGGTTAGCCATAACCCAGCACCTTGATGTGCTACGTTATCTTGCATGGCCACGGGAAGGGCAGCAATTTGAACTTTGGCGGTGGTTTAGCCCTGCATTCGTTCAATTTTCCCTATCTCAGCTCATTTTTAACCTCGTTTTGTGGTGGTATTTAGCTAGCCAAGTTGAACGTAGGCTAGGCTCCGGTAAATTACTAACGATCTTTTTAGTATCTGCCTTATTCTGTAATTGGGGGCAATCGCTGTATAGTGCATCTAATTTTGGTGGACTATCTGGGGTTGTCTACGCGCTGATCAGCTACGTTTGGCTAATGGGTGAACGTCAACCCGAAAAAGAGGTCAGTGCTCCGAGAGGGTTAATCATTCTAGTTGTTGTTTGGCTCGTGTTAGGTAACTTAGAAATTTTAGGTCCTGATATCGCAAATGCCTCACATATATCGGGGTTAATTATCGGATTATTGATGGGAATATGGGATAATCGACATACTTTTACATCCCATCGCTCCAGATAGAACATACATATTTAGTTAGAGGCTAACACCGTGAAACAGACCCAGAGACATGATGCAATCATCGAACTCGTTCGCCTTCAGGGCTATGTGAGCACTGAAGAGCTTGTTGAGCATTTCGAGGTTAGCCCTCAGACGATCCGTCGTGACCTCAACGACCTCGCAGAACAAAATAGGATCCAGCGCCACCATGGTGGTGCAGCCCTGCCTTCTAGCTCGGTTAATGCGGCCTATCACGACCGTAAAATCATGTGGTCAAATGAAAAAGCTCGCATTGCTCAACGCGTTGCCAGCCAGATCCCTGATGGTGCAACCTTATTTATCGATATCGGTACAACCCCTGAAGCCGTGGCTCATGCACTGGTGAATCATAAAAATCTACGGGTCGTGACCAACAACCTAAACGTCGCCACACTACTAATGCCAAAAGAAGACTTCCGCTTGATCCTCGCGGGTGGCGAAGTACGCTCACGCGATGGCGGCATTGTTGGTGAGGCAACTCTGGATTTTATCTCACAATTTAGGCTGGATTACGGTATCTTAGGGATCAGCGGCATTGATATGGATGGTTCACTACTTGAGTTTGATTATCACGAAGTGCGCACCAAACGCGCAATTATCGAAAACTCACGTTGTGTGATGCTAGTCACTGACCACTCAAAATTTGGTCGTAATGCCATGGTCAACCTCGGCAATATGAATCTGATCGATCATTTATTTACCGACAAGCTACCACCTGAAAGCATTCAAAAAGTGATTGAACAGCACAATGTACAACTCGAGCTGTGCTAATACTTTAATCTAGATGGTAGTATCGGCTACCATCTTTCCTTTCCTGCCAAACTTAACCTTTTCGTTAACCCTCTCGATAACGCTCTCAATGACATTCTTTCGTTAATGTTCGAACATTTTCACTTTGTAAAAATAGCCACAGTATATGTGTGGTTATTGAAAATAATTTGTTACCTTTATCACGAGTTGTTGTTTTTTGTTGGTTAACAGTTGGCATATTAATCGATTTTGATTACAATCAAATGAGCGAAAACGAACATTATAGAAAACGTTTCGAACATCTCAGGGGGATGCATGGAAACTAAAGACTTGATTGTAATCGGCGGCGGTATAAACGGCGCTGGTATCGCGGCAGATGCCGCTGGCCGTGGATTATCTGTATTGCTGCTTGAAGCTCAAGACTTAGCAAGTGCGACATCATCTGCGAGTTCAAAACTGATCCACGGTGGTTTACGTTATCTTGAGCATTATGAATTTCGCCTTGTGAGTGAAGCACTTGCTGAACGCGAGGTGTTATTAAAACTTGCGCCACACATTGCGTTTCCAATGCGCTTCCGTCTGCCGCACCAACCTCACTTACGCCCAGCTTGGATGATCCGTATTGGCTTATTCCTGTATGATCACTTGGGTAAACGTACCAGCTTGCCCGGCAGTAAAGGGTTAAAATTTGGTCAAAATTCCGTCCTTAAGCCTGAACTTAACAAAGGTTTCGAATATTCAGACTGTTGGGTCGATGATGCGCGTTTGGTTGTATTAAACGCTCAAGAAGTGGTACGTAAAAATGGTGAGGTTCGCACACGTACAAAAGTCACTCGAGCCTATCGTGAAGATGGCTTATGGGTAGTTGAAGCAGAAGACCTGCGCACTGGTGAAAAAGAAACTTGGAAGGCGAAAGGTTTAGTTAACGCCACTGGCCCATGGGTAAAAGAGTTCTTTGACGATGGTTTGAAACTCAAATCACCTTATGGCATTCGTCTTATCAAAGGTAGCCATATTGTTGTGCCTCGCGCTCATGATGAGCCACAAGCTTATATTTTACAAAATGAAGACAACCGTATTGTGTTTGTGATCCCTTGGATGGATGAATTTTCCATTATCGGCACCACCGATGTCGAATACAAAGGCGATCCAAAAAATGTTCGTATTGATGACAATGAAGTGAACTACTTACTAAAAGTCTATAACGATCATTTCAAAAAACAGTTGAACAAAGCGGATATTGTTTGGGATTACTCAGGGGTTCGTCCATTATGTGACGATGAGTCTGATTCACCACAAGCCATTACACGTGACTACACACTCGATATTCACGATGAAAATGGCAAAGCACCGCTGCTGTCTGTTTTCGGCGGTAAATTAACCACTTATCGTAAACTCGCAGAAGCGGCTGTCGGTAAACTTGCGCCTTACTACCCAAATGCAGGTGCAGCATGGACTAAAAATGGTGTGCTGCCTGGCGGTGACATTGAAGGTTGTGATCGTGATGGTTATGCACGCTTACTACGTCAACGTTACAATTGGCTACCAGAAGGCCTTGCTCTACGTTTTGCAAGAACATACGGCAGTCAAAGCAAGTTGATCCTCGAAGGTGCTAACTCACTCAGCGATCTTGGCGAAGCATTCGGTCATAACGTCTATGAAGCAGAGCTACGTTACTTAGTCGAACATGAGTGGGTTACTGAATTAGATGACGCTATCTGGCGTCGTACCAAATTGGGCATGTGGCTGAACGAAAGTGAAAAACAGCGCATCGCACAATGGTTGGCAGAGCATGTGAACGTCGCTCAACCAGCCACAGTTTAGTTGTAAAAATCTCGTTGGCAATGCACCAAAAGCCAGTCGGTTTATCATCGGCTGGCTTTTCTTTTGGAATTTATACGGACCCATAGAGCACAATACCTACTACTTTATCAGTTGCCTAAACGCATAGAGTTTGATTAAATAATCAAATCACTCTTTCTTCCACCTAGCTAAAGGTATTCCCCGACGATGATTTGAGATCTGCCAGAAAATGCTTACAGATACCCAACACGGTATTTCTTTTTCTGTTTTTGGCAGACAATGGTCATCAATCGTCTCATTTCTTGAAAGATAGCACGCTGTTGTCTGCCCCCTGCTCTCAGGAGGTACACATGACTGTTGCTTGTCATTTTTCACAACTTAATATCGAATTTCACCAAACAGCGCTTTTTCCCCCCTTAAATGGCTCCTTGATATGCCAAAAAAATGCGTTAATTGGCAACAATGGCAAAGGAAAGTCTGTATTAATGCGGCTACTTGCTCAACAAATGCAACCAACCTCAGGCTACGTTAGTTGGGCGATGCCTTTTATGCACGTTGACCAGCTCACACGCTTAGAAGGAGATACCATCGCAGACGCTTTAGGTGTTAGCCCCTTGGTCGATGCATTTACAAGAGTCGATTCGGGTAATGCGACTATGGAGGACTTAGAGCTATTGGAAGATAAATGGCATTTACCTGCCATTTGGCAGAGCTTATTGGACTCAGCCAAATTACCCGTGATGATAGATGCTCCAATTAATCACTTAAGTGGTGGTGAGCGAACTCGTCTTGCATTATGTCGAGCCTTCTTACATAAAGACCATTTTCTGTTATTAGATGAACCCGATAACCACCTTGACCATGAGGGTCGCCAGTGGCTAAGCAATAAATTGGCAGAACATAAAGCAGGCTCTTTGGTTATTACTCATAACCGAGCTTTACTGGCTCATATGCAAATGATTTTTGAGTTAACCGATAAAGGGCTACATGAATATGGCGGCAACTATGCCCTTTATGAAGAACAAAAACATTTTGCTATGGCAGCCATTGAGGCCAAAACCGAACGGCTAGACAACCAAATCCGCCAAGAAAAACGCCAACAACACGCCACGTTGCAAAAAGCAGAGCAACGACGCAAACAAGGCGAAAAAGTTCGTTATAGTGGCTCTCAGTCCTTATTGCTACTGGATATGCAAACCAATCGTGCGCAAAAAAGACAATCTAACGTGGCTGAACGCCATCAGCGTGTTATGAACGATTTACAAGGCCAATTACAGGACGTACAAGACAAACAGATCCATAATAAACAACAGAAAATGACGTTAAATTACCAGCCAGATGGTCGTAAGGTCACGATTTTTGCCTCTCAGCTACAACTGCCTTATGGCTACACGGAGCCTGTTTCTTTCACTGCCTATACAGGGGAACATTGGCACATTAAAGGCCGTAATGGCAGCGGTAAATCAACATTGTTAAAAACCCTTGCGGGGATGATTACTGCGGTATCCGGAGAATACCGAATTAACCCTGCATTTTGTTATCTCGATCAACATCTCAATTTATTGGATAAAACACTCCCCGTCGCGGAAGCGCTACAACGCTATCAACCTGCATTTACCGTTGAACAATGGCGCACCCAATTGGGCATGCTCAGGATCCGAGGGGATAAGTCACTCCAACCACTTAGCCAACTTAGCGGTGGTGAACAACTAAAAGCGACGCTATTAGCGCTAACCCATAGCCCAACCCCCCCTGCGATATTGTTACTGGATGAACCTGATAACCACCTTGATTTAGATTCAAAAACACTATTGGAAGGATTACTCAGCGACTACAAAGGCACGCTTTTTTTGGTGTCGCATGATGAGACTTTTGTTGAACAATGTGGGATGACCAATGAATTAGTGCTGGCAAATTAACCTTTTTATGCCATTGGCTGCCTACTGGCAGCCAACGAGCGACTAGTGAATAAACGTCTGCTTGACTCTATCTGACATCAAAACATAGGGGATCCAGATAAAGCAGTAGAAACAGCTATTTACCACATTAATAATGTAGCTATACTCAATTTCAATACCAAAAATATTTGGGAAAACAAAGCGCGAAACAACAACCATCACGGTATAAAATAGCATCGAGATAATAAATAAAGGTTTCGCGATTTTTAGGCCTTTGAAGGCTGCGATAACGTTCCACGCCAACAAAACTATCAATATACCTTGGGCCATTTGTAGCATATAAAAAGCGTTTGAAAACCCATCGACATAAAAATCAGATTGCTCATTCGTCACAAGGTGCCAAGCTGATTTAACTTGCAGGATATCTAAGTACATCATGATGATAGTCTGATAAAGCATATAAAACAGACCCAGCATAGGTAAAATAAGCCATCCTCTAATGCCTTGTAGTGGTGTTTTTTGAGGGCCCGTTAAGACTGCGGGTGTGTTGACATCCATCTGATTAATAACCTTATTCTTGTGACTTAATACAGCGTTCTAAATATGCTTTCAATACGTGTGCCTGATTATGCACCTTATCTTTAGCACTATACAGCAAGGTGAGATTGCCTAGCTTCGCTTTCTCTACAAGAGGCATCCAAGCCGCTGAATGATGACTTAATTCTTGATGATAGTCTTCAACAAATTTATTGAATTGGTCAGGATGTTGATGAAACCATTTACGTAACTCATTGGATGGCGCAACGTCTTTATTCCATTCATCATAATCGAGCGCGACTTTTTTTATCCCTCTTGGCCATAACCTATCAACCAATACACGGTATCCATCTTCAGACGAAACGGCATCATAGACTCTTTTACAGTAAATCATGCACCCTCACATTCGCGATATTCAGTATCGCTATTACTTAATTAACAAACGTATTTTTTACCCTGACAGAAACTAAGAAATATAAGCCCCAAATAAAGAGGCGTATCCCACTACCGACAATATCTACAATATCTTCATCCTCTGCTGATATTGAGAATAATGAACTCAATAAAACGACACTTGCTATGGATAGTATGAAGTCACTCGCGTAAAAGAGAATAATGACTTTAATCACCAATTTTTTCTTATAAATAAAGAGATAACATACGAATAACAATAAGCCATAAATCAATGCACTCGAGAGTAAGTTAAAATATATGAACTCCCTAGCCATTGGAATAAATGATAATGACGTAGGGTCAGTCATCTTCTCCAAACCTTCTAGCTGCTCTGGAAGGTCTTTCAATAAAGTATAAGGAGTGATAATTAGCGTAAGAAATAATCCTAACATAGGGATTAGTAGCCATCCCCCAAAACCGACGGGTTCAGAAGAAAGAGGCTCATTTTCAACCGTTACTGATGGGCAATCCGTTTTTTGATCTGAACCCTCATTAATTCTACTTGAGGAGAGATGTTCTTCAGATTGGTTCATGGCTAGCTCCTTGCTTTTTAGTTTAACCTCAATGCAACTAGTTAACTTAAATGGAAAATTTATTTTATATAAATCTAACGCTTTTCGATTAAAATATCACCTTTGAATTAAAAATTATCAAAGCCAAAATACGAAAAATATCAAAATAACCTCATATTTTTTGTCCATAAAAATAATAATCCCGATAAGGCCTACTCTATGCCAAAAATAACCGCCCAGCTGTCTCTACCTCCCCATTATCAGACGAATGACTTTTTCGCCTTTCATTTAAGAGATCAACATAATATTGCCGAAATTGTTGAAGGTAATTTATTGCGCAAAGGTATATTGTGGGCGCACTCTCCAGCTCAATTACTTATTGAGATTGATAAAGACAAGGCACACATTACCCTTGATATTGATAACGCTAAAAATCGGCCCAGCGAATACGATGTTGTTGAACTAGGGAAACATATGCTCGGTTTACGGCAAGCCGTCGAACAGTTTGAAGCGGAATATTTATCACATCCCATTATCGGTAAGCTGATTAAGCAACAACAAGGTTTACGAATATATCAATCTTCAAGCCCATTTGAAGCATTAGTGTGGGCGATTATTGGCCAACAAATCAGTGTAACAGCCGCGATTGCAATACGTCGTCGCTTTATTCAAGCCACTGGTTCAAAACACTCATCGGGCATTTGGTGTTTTCCAGATGCACAGCAGGTGTCAAAAGTGACTGATGAATCACTACGCCAAGCTGGATTTTCTACTGGTAAAATCATCGCCATACGAGCGCTTTGTCACGCACTGTTAAGTCAGCAAATCGACCTATCACAACCTATCAGCAACCATAATGTCACAATATTGACCGACCAATTAGTCAGCCTTAAAGGTATTGGCCCATGGACGGTAAATTATGCGCTTTTACGCGGTTTTAACTACCTCGATGGCTCGTTACATGGCGATGTGGCCGTGAGGCGCAATTTGCAGTCTCTACTTGGCGCAGAGAGCCAGCCTACAGCAAAAGAGACGGAAAAATGGTTAGAGGCATTTTCGCCATGGCGTGCCTTAGTTGCCGCTCATTTATGGCGTAGCCAATCGGCTGCGGGGTATTAATTCCCTCATACAGATAGCAGCCAACCCTAATTGGTTGGCTGCGTAAATTGCCTAATTCGGCAAAGCAGATCAGTCAAAATGACCGATTAACGTAACCAGTTGGTTTTCGCTAATTCAACAACTTCATCACCACGACCACTTAAAATGGCTTTGAGCATATATAGGCTAAAACCTTTTGCTTCTTGCAAATTAATTGTCGGTGGCATAGAAAGTTCTTGTTTTGCTGTGACAACATCAACAACAACAGGGCCATCATGAGCGAAAGCTTCCTTCAATGCGGCATCCACATCTTCACTCTTCTCAACGCGGATCCCTTTGATCCCAGCAGCATTGGCAACTGCCGCAAAATTAGGATTATGGAGATCAGTGCCTTCTGTTAAGAAGCCACCTACCTTCATTTCCATAGCGACAAAACCTAACACGCCGTTATTCAGAACAATGACTTTCACAGGTAAATTCATTTGTGCCAGTGACAACAGATCCCCCATCAACATACTAAAACCGCCATCACCACTCATGGTTACAACTTGGCGTTGTTTATCGACAGATTGGATCCCCATCGCTTGCGGCATCGCATTTGCCATTGACCCATGATTAAACGAGCCAATTAAACGGCGTTTACCATTCATTTTTAAGTAACGAGCCGCCCATACCGTTGGCGTTCCCACATCACAGGTAAATACCGCGTCATCATTCGCCAATGCACTGATCCGGCTTGCTAAATATTGAGGGTGGATCACACCGTCTTTACCCGGTTTCGCTAAATCATCAAGACCTTCACGCGCTTCGGTATAATGTTTCAATGCGCTATCTAAGTGGTGCCTATCTTGTTTCACGTCTAAGTGAGGTTGCAATGCGGTCAAAGTGGCTTTAATGTCACCAATCATACCCATATCGATATGGCAATGGGAGCCTAAGCTACCTGCATTAATATCGATTTGAATAATCTTAGCCCCTTGAGGATAGAATGGGCGGTATGGGAACTGAGTACCCAGTAACACCACCGTATCGGCATTCATCATTGCATGGTAGCCGGATGAAAAACCAATCAGCCCCGTCATACCAACGCTATATGGGTTATCCCACTCAATGTGCTCTTTACCGCGTAGTGCATGCACGACTGGCGCTTTTAATGTTTCCGCCAGCTTAATCACTTCATCGTGTGCACCAGCACAGCCTGCCCCACAAAATAGGGTGATATTTTGTGCTTGGTTTAGTGCGTCCGCTAACTTCGCAATTTCAGCAGGCTGAGGCATGATCAACGGAGCTTGCGGCTGATACCATGTATCATTTGCTGTTTCCGGTGCTTCACGTAACGCAATATCTCCTGGCAGTACAATGACAGAGACACCTTTTTCTAGAATCGCTTTACGCATCGCAATCCCAAGCACTTGAGGAAGCTGCTCAGGGTTAGAGATCAGTTCGCAATAATGACTACATTCGCGAAATAGCTCTGTTGGGTGCGTTTCTTGAAAGTAGTTACTACCGATTTCACTAGAAGGGATATGTGCAGCAATTGCTAATACAGGCACGCGATTACGATGGCAATCATACAACCCATTGATTAGGTGCATATTACCCGGACCACAAGAGCCTGCGCAAACGGCTAGCTTACCCGTCATTTGCGCTTCTGCACCTGCGGCAAATGCTGCAACTTCTTCGTGACGGGTGCCTAACCATTCGATTGTGCCAAGACGGCGTAAGCTATCACTCAGCCCATTGAGTGAATCACCCGTAACGCCCCAGATGCGCTTCACACCAGCATTATCTAGGACTTTCGCGACATAGGATGCAACTGTCTGTTTTTTCATAATGGCACTCTTTCCAGTCAGATTAGGTTAAAATATTCACAGAGCATCAAATCTATTTTCTCTGTAATACATCATCATTATTAAACCAATTTACGCACTTTAAACTTAGTGTAACGAATTAAATTTGCGGTTCCTACCGAGGAAAACAAATAGCTATTAAGAACAGAACAATCCTCCACTAATATCAAAAGAAGAATCTAGATACAGCATAAATTAAATATTCATTGTGCGCTGAAATATCAAAAAACAATAATATTAACAATTATTTAATAACCAGTCATAATAAGAGTATTTAATAAATAATATTGATAATGATAAGTAATTTGTTGATTATCCTAGAGGAGTAAAAATAAGATAAATAATTGTATTGGTTAAGGTACCAGAATATTTAAATTGGTGATTGAAGAGCAAGAAGCTGGCATCAAAATAGAAATATTCACGAAATTCAAACCAGAAATAAGACTCAAAAATAGCTATCGATAAATAACTCAAATTCCATACCCTCCATCGGATAAATGGTATGGTTTACCAATAGGCCAAACGCGATATTTTTGCGCGCTGCTGCATAACTCCCCCTCTTGTAAAAAATTTAAGATAAGCATCATATTATTAAGCATTAAACACATCGCAATTTTTTATTAAAAAACAACACACTAAGTATAAAAACCAATTAAGTATTTTTGGCAAGGTTAAAAAATTAATAAAGACACTAAAATCAGCATAAATAACCGACATTTTACATTTAATCGATATTATTGTATTATTGATGACCTGTTTAAGTCACATAAAGGTTCTCATTTTGCTTTTTTTACAAAATGCACAACAACAAACTAGCTCACAACACTTCTCTATTCCCTGCTCTTCTCTGCGCAATTGTTAGCGGTGATTTTCCCCAAGTCGTCTTAGCAAATTCGATATGAAACACTCGTCATATTGATGATCTTTGCCAGTGATAAATAAAATATTGATGCATTCTACAGATAACGACTATTCTAATATAACGATCTCTGTTTTTATCTGGCGCGAGCAAGATATAGAGATATGGACCACACAGATCATGAATGCAATTCATTACGTTTCGAAATTCAGATAAAAGGATGGTTCCATGAAGTTCAAAAAGAAAAAAGAAAAGCCTTTAAATATTAATGATATTACTATCATTGATGATGGAAAATTAAAAAAAGCCATCACTGCGGCGTCGCTGGGTAATGCGATGGAGTGGTTTGACTTTGGGGTATACGGTTTCTTAGCCTATGTACTCGGTCAAGTTTTCTTCCCTGGCGCATCACCGAGCGTACAGATGATCGCCGCTCTAGCCACTTTCTCTGTTCCCTTCTTAGTTCGACCGCTCGGCGGTGTCGTCTTTGGTATCCTAGGGGATAAGTATGGCCGACAAAAAGTCTTAGCCGTCACCATTATCATTATGTCGATCAGTACCTTCAGTATCGGTTTGATCCCTTCATATGAGACTATTGGTATCTGGGCGCCTATCCTACTATTGTTAGCAAAACTCGCCCAAGGCTTCTCCGTGGGTGGAGAGTATTCAGGTGCAGCTATCTTTGTTGCCGAATACTCACCTGACCGTAAACGTGGTTTTATGGGAAGTTGGTTAGACTTTGGCTCTATCGCAGGTTTCGTGCTAGGTGCCGGTGTTGTGGTACTCATTTCAAGTATTGTTGGTGAAGAAAACTTCCACGAATGGGGCTGGAGGATCCCTTTCTTCCTTGCACTGCCTTTAGGTATCATTGGCCTGTATTTACGCCATGCACTTGAAGAGACCCCAGCATTCCAACAACACATTGAAACGCTCGAAAAACAAGATAAAGCCAATATTCAAAATCCACCGAAAGTCTCTTTCCGTGAAGTCGTTTCTAAATATTGGAAAAGTTTGATGATCTGCGTTGGTTTAGTTATCGCAACAAACGTGACTTACTACATGTTGCTGACTTATATGCCAAGTTACCTGTCGCATAACCTAAACTATTCTGCTGACCATGGTGTGCTGATCATCATTGCCATTATGATTGGTATGCTCTTTGTCCAACCAATTATTGGTTTAACCAGCGATAAAATTGGTCGCCGCCCATTCGTTATTGCGGGGAGTTTAGGTCTGATAGTGTTAGCCTATCCTGCCTTTATGCTCATTGATAGCGGCTCTGTTGGCTTGATTTTTGTTGGTTTGCTTATTTTAGCTGTGCTACTGAACTGTTTTACAGGGGTGATGGCATCAATTTTACCGGCTATTTTCCCAACGCACATTCGTTATAGCGCCCTCGCAATCGCCTTTAATATTTCAGTTTTGATTGCCGGTGCCACACCAACAGTAGCAGCATGGTTAGTTGAATCAACCAATAATCTGTATATGCCCGCCTTTTATTTAATGGTTATCGCCTTAATTGGCCTCTATACTGGTATTACTATGCCAGAGACCGCAAACAAACCATTAAGAGGGGCAACGCCTGCGGCATCTGATAGAGCAGAGGCGAAAGAGATCTTAAGCGAGCACTATGACAATATTGAACAGAAAGTTGAAGATATTGAACAACAGATCGCTGAGCTAGAGAAAAAGCGTCAGTCATTAATTAATCAGCACCCTAAATTGGATTAAACCTGATGTAAGGCAAAGGAGCAGAAGATGGCGAAAAAACAGGCTTGTCACCTAGTCTGGTTTCGTAATGACCTTCGTGTCACCGATAATAAAGCGCTGTCATCTGCTTGTGCTGATCCTGATGCTAAAGTGCTCGCCGTGTTTACGGCTACACCAGAACAATGGCGAGCACATCACCTCTCCTCTCGGCAAATCACCTTTTTGCATCAAAATCTCATTGCGCTTCGTGACTCGCTGGCCAAATTAAGCATCCCTCTGTTTTGCCAAACAACCCCCGATTTTTTAAGTGCCGCACAATGGGTACTGGATTTTGCTCAACAGCAGCAAGTTGACCACCTATATTTCAATCATCAATATGAACTCAATGAGCATAGGCGAGACGAATGGTTGATTCATCACCCACAACGCGCTTTCCGAGTGCATGCTTTTGATGATGCCTTACTATTACCACCAAAATCCGTCACAAATCAGAAAGGCGAAATGTACCAAGTGTACACTCCGTTTCGTCGAGCCTTTATTAGCCAATTAGTGACCACCGATTTTCGTTCCTTACCAGCACCTCAACCACGAGGGGAAGCACTTGCTATCGATGACCTATCACTCCCCTTGTTTGCGCATCACGCCGTCGATATTGCGCCACATTTCCCAGCGGGTGAATCAGCAGCACGACAACAACTCAGGCAATTTTGTCGCCTAAAAGTGCAGCATTACCAACAGCATCGCGATATTCCCTCAATTGAGGGTACCAGCCTGTTATCCCCATATTTGGCAATTGGGGTACTCTCACCACGGCAATGTTTAAATCGCCTGCTCGCTGAGTATCCACCGCTTTTTGATTCCCCAGATAGCGGGGCATTCACATGGCTTAATGAATTAATTTGGCGAGAGTTTTACCATCATCTACTCGTCGCTTTTCCACGCTTATGCCGCCACCAGCCTTTTATTGAATGGACCAACCACATTCAGTGGAATAGCTCCGATGCTGACTTTAAAGCGTGGCAGCTTGGGCAAACGGGATACCCCATCGTTGATGCTGCAATGCGACAACTCAATACCACAGGTTGGATGCATAATCGCTTAAGAATGATCACTGCGAGTTTTTTAGTGAAAGATTTACTGATTGATTGGCGACTCGGCGAACAATATTTTATGCAGCAATTAATTGATGGCACACTCGCGGCAAACAATGGAGGCTGGCAGTGGTCTGCTTCGACAGGTACTGATGCACAACCTTGGTTTCGTATTTTTAATCCAACCACTCAGGGTAAAAAATTTGACCCTCAGGGTGCATTTATTCGCCAGTGGCTTCCAGAATTACAATCCGTACCCGATAAATATATTCACACACCGCATGAGTGGGCAGAGGCTAACCACGTTACTTTAGATTATCCCGCACCAATTGTTGACCATAAACAAGCACGTTTAGCCACATTAGCCGCTTTTGAAGCAGGAAAAAGCGATAGCGTAAAACACCATTAATTATCAAAGTAATAATTTCAGTTAGGGATTATACTGTCTACTACTCATCCATAGAACAAGCAAAAATCGGAGTCGTTATGCAGGTGATTTTACAGGTCGATTTCCCTTATCAAGGCCCTTGGGGAGAGCAGATGGCTGATGCAATGAAAACATTAGCCGAGTCTATCAATGATGAACCTGGCTTTATCTGGAAAATTTGGACGGAGAACCCATCGACACAAAAGGCTGGAGGTATTTACCTGTTTGCGTCAGAAGGGCAAGCTCAAGCTTACTTACAAAAGCACAGTGCGCGGCTAAAATCCTTTGGTGTTCCTGAAGTCCGAGGGGAGATCTTTGCCGTCAATCATGCGCTTAGCCAACTGAACCAAGCGCACTTTATTAACAATTAATTTCTGACTGCTGATAAGAGGCTGGACAGCGGCTAGCCTCACCGCAACCTGCTATTGGATACGGGCGAATCATCCCCGTATCCGTTCAGCCGCTAAAAATCCCCTTCACGGCGCTCAACAAGCGTCAGAATACTGTATAAGGCAACGGCAACATTATTTTGATTGAAGACTTGAACATCCCATTCAACCACGCCATTTGGCTTATCTTCTGCCGTTTTTTGTGCTTTTTTAATCTTTTTCTTGCAAGTTAAACGCACTTGGATGGTATCACCAATTTTTACAGGCTCAATAAAACGTAAGTTTTCCATACCATAGTTGGCGATCACAGGACCGACTGCCGCATCAACAAATAAACCAGCCGCTGCTGATACAACAAAGTAGCCATGAGCCACTCGCTCACCAAATAATGATTGCGCAGCGCCAATTTTATCCATATGTGCATAGAAATGGTCACCACTTAAACAAGCGAAGTTGACTAAGTCTGCTTCCGACACCGTGCGTCTTGCCGTCAATAAGGTATCGCCAATGACTAAATCCTCAAAATACTTCCTAAACGGATGCACTTGATCCGTCACTACATCTGCACCACGGATCCACTGCTTGGTGACGGCAGTCAGCATAGAAGGGCTACCTTGAATAGCCGTTCGCTGCATATAGTGTTTAACTGCTCTCAATCCGCCTAGCTCCTCGCCACCACCCGCGCGACCCGGGCCACCATGCACTAATAGTGGTAATGGTGAGCCATGCCCCGTTGATTCTGCCGCTGAGGCTTCATTCAGAATCAACATTCGACCATGTGCCCGTGCACTTCTACGGATAACATCTTGCGCTACTGAGGTGTCTGCCGTTACTAATGTACCCGCAAGGCTCCCTCCTCCCATAATGGCCAACTCAACCGCTTGGTCACTCGTCTCATAGCCAATCAATGTTGCAACCGGCCCAAATGCCTCCGTTTCATGGACGGCCTGATTAGTATAAGGATCGGCGCAATAGAGCAAGGTAGGCGGATAGAATGCCCCTTTTTGGCTATCGGCCCCCATCACATTCAGCTCTTGAAGATCCCCTCCACACAGGATTTCACAACCGTTTTGCTGTAAATACATAACCTTTTCATGAACATCATCACGCTGCTCTTGATTGATTAAAGCCCCCATGCGCACGCCTTCAACGGCAGGGTCACCGACAGTGATACCCGATAAGCGTTTTAATAATGCCTGTTTAACTGTTTCTAACTGGGGCTTCGGCACAATGATACGACGGATTGCTGTACATTTTTGCCCTGCTTTCACCGTCATTTCACGGGTCACTTCTTTAATAAATAAAGAAAATTCAGGTTGTTCTGGAGTAACATCAACCCCAAGTATTGCGCAGTTAAGGGAGTCTGCTTCCATGGTGAATGGGATCGACTTTTCACGTAATCGAGGGTGAGATTTTAATTTTTGCCCTGTTGCTGCCGAGCCAGTAAAGGTCACCACATCCTCAAAATCGAGATATTCAAACATATCACCGATCCCCCCGCAGATTAGCTGAATAGCACCTTCAGGCACTAACCCACTTTCAACGATCAGGCGCACCATTGCTTGAGTAACTTGAGCGGAAGCCGTCGCAGGTTTAATAATCGCAGGCATCCCCGCTAGCCACGTTGGTGCCAATTTTTCTAGCATTCCCCAACAAGGGAAGTTAAATGCGTTGATATGTAATGCCACACCATGGCGGGAAGTTAAAATATGGCGAGCAATAAATTGGCCTTGTTTCGATAGCGGGATCATCTCATCTTCGGGCCAAATCGTATCATCTGGCAACTCGCGATTTGCAAGCCCTGCAAAAGAGAAGAGTGTTGCGATCCCACCTTCAATATCAACCCAACTATCTGCTTTAGTCGCCCCTGTTTGTGCTGATATTTCATAAAGAGACGCTTTATGCTCTAGCAAATATTTAGCGACGGCTTTTAACATTTGGCCGCGCTGCTGGAAAGTCATGGCGGATAAAGCATCCCCGCCTTTTTTCCGACCGTAATCAAGACAATCAACCAGAGGTAAACCCGCAGTGGTAACCTCATATAACGCCTGCCCAGTCAATGCATGATAAATTTTGCGGCCTTCACCTTCACCATATAACCACTTCCCCGTTATATAACTTGTTAATTGCTGCATGGCATCTCTCCAAAATAAAAAACAACAAACACAAATATTAAATAAATATGTATCACAATATGGGCAGCGAATGCCAACCTCAATTTAACAAATTAAGAACAAAACTTATCCATTAGCTACTAACAAATAAAAACCACACTAATTTACACAAAATTAACTCTATGATTTAAATCAATAAACTTAAATTGATTGTGAAGCCAATCGCAAAAGAAGAATAAATGAGATTGATTTTATTGTTAACGATTCCTAGCATTAATGTTAAATATTGTGATTCATTTTTTATTTTTATTTAATTTAATACGAATCATTTGGAAGAAAACAATGAATGAGCAAAATCAGGCAAACTTCGAGGCCAAAATCGAAGCCGACATTAATATTGAGCCAAAAGATTGGATGCCCGATGCCTATAGGCAAAACCTGATCCGCCAAGTTGGACAACATGCACACTCGGAAGTTATCGGCATGCTGCCAGAAGCAAACTGGTTAACTCGCGCACCCACATTGAGACGTAAAGCTATCTTGTTAGCAAAAATCCAAGATGAAGCAGGTCATGGCCTCTACCTTTATAGCGCAGCCGAAACATTAGGATGCACTCGCCAAGACATCTATCAAAAGATGCTTGATGGCAAAATGAAATATTCGTCTATTTTTAACTACCCCACCCTAACTTGGGCCGATGTAGGTGTGATTGGCTGGTTGGTTGATGGTGCCGCCATTGTTAACCAAGTTGCCCTCTGCCGAGCCTCATATGGCCCCTATGCACGAGCGATGGTGAAAATCTGTAAAGAAGAGAGTTTTCATCAACGTCAAGGTTACGAAGCTGTCACTGTACTGGCGAACGGCTCTGATGAACAAAAAGCCATGTTACAAGATGCCATTAACCGTTTCTGGTGGCCTGTTCTGATGATGTTCGGCCCGAACGACAGTGACTCCCCACACAGTGCACAAAGTATGGCATGGAAAATTAAAAGATTTAGCAACGATGAGCTACGCCAAAAATTTGTTGATAACACAGTACCGCAAGTGGAAGCCCTCGGTATGACTATTCCAGATCCAGAACTGAAATGGGATGAGGAGCTAGGGCACTACCGCTTTGGTGAAATCGACTGGGAAGAGTTTTATCAAGTCATTAAAGGCGAAGGCATCTGTAATTACGAACGCGTGCATGCCAAACGCAAAGCTTGGGAAGATGGAGCATGGGTACGCGAAGGTGCCATGGCACATAGCCGAAAACAGAAAGCCGTTAAATCCGCCGCCTAGCACAGAATAAAAGGAAAAGACCATGAGCAATCAAGATTGGCCATTATATGAAGTTTTTGTTCGGAGCAAACAAGGGCTTGCGCATCGTCATGTCGGTAGCCTGCATGCCGCTGACGATCAGATGGCACTAGAAAATGCACGCGATGCTTACACTCGTCGTAGTGAAGGATGCTCCGTTTGGGTGGTCAAAGCGACGCATATTATTGCCTCTCAACCAGAAGATAAGAGCGCTTTCTTTGACCCTGCTGACACCAAAGTCTATCGCCACCCAACTTTTTATACCATCCCCGATGGCATCAAAAACATGTGAGGCAACGATATGAATCAGCATGAAGCACTCAAACAATATGTTTTAAGGCAAGGCGATAGCGCATTGATCCTGGCTCAACGGCTATGTGAATGGTGTGGTCATGCACCAGAATTGGAAATCGACCTTGCTCTCTCCAACATCGGTTTGGACTTACTCGGTCAGGCAAGAAACTTTTTAGCGTATGCCGCAACCCTATCAGGAACAGAGTTTGATGAAGATAAAATTGCCTTCCTCCGAGATGAACGTGAGTTTTGCAACTTACTGCTGGTAGAGCAACCAAACGGCGGCTTCAACGACACGCTAGTACGCCAATTTTTTATGGATGCCTACCATGTTCCGCTTTATCAAGCCTTAATTCACAGCGCAGATGAACAATTGGCAGCCATCGCGGAAAAATCGCTCAAAGAGGTGCTCTACCACTTACGCTTTAGCCGTAACTGGATGATCCGCTTAGGTGATGGTAGCGAAGAAAGCCATCGGCGAATTCAGCAGTCGGTCGATCAACTGTGGCGCTTTACAGGCGAATTATTCCACGCCGATGAAGTCGAGATTACGCTCGCGGAGGTAGGTATCGCTGTTGACCCTCGAACATTACGTGAACAGTGGTTAGAAACGATCACAGAGACTTTCGCGCAAGCCACGCTGACGATGCCTGAACAAAATGCATACCGTTTAGGTGGCAAACAGGGTAACCACACTGAACACTTAGGCCTCATTTTAACCGAGCTACAGTTTGTCCAACGCGCTTATCCAAATTGTGAATGGTGATGCTATGGAACAGAGATTGCAAAACAGCGGGTTACAACCCCCTCAAATTCATCAGATCTGGCAGCAACTACATCAAATCCCCGATCCTGAGTTACCTGCACTCTCCATTACTGATCTTGGCATGATCCGCAATGTTTTTGCCACATCTCGTGGCTGGAAAGTGATGTTTACACCCACTTATTCCGGTTGCCCAGCAACTGAATTTTTAATTAACGAAATCAAAAATGTTTTAGAGCATGCCGGGTTTCCCAATGTGGAAATCGAGGTCGTTCTCACGCCGGCATGGACAACAGATTGGATGAACCAAGACGCCAAACAACGCTTGCGTGAATTTGGTATTGCGCCGCCAGCAGGAAAAGCCTGTGAACACCCCGAAAAATCGGGGCCAATCTGTTGCCCACGTTGCGACAGTCAACACACAGAGAAAATCAGCGAATTCGGCTCGACCGCCTGCAAAGCACTATATCGCTGTCTCGAATGCTTTGAGCCATTTGATTATTTTAAATGTATTTAAGGGCACACTCATGACTGTATTTCATCGTTTAAGTATTGCTGCAATTGAACGTGACACGCCTGATGCGGTTGCTGTGACCTTCTGCGTTCCTGATAATTTGCGCGAGCACTATCGCTACCGCCCTGGGCAACATTTAACCCTAAAAGCCTTAGTCAATGGCGAAGACTTACGCCGCTGTTATTCCATTTGCAGTTCACCTGACGACGGGGTTTTAAAAATTGGTGTTAAAGCCATCCACGAAGGACGTTTTTCAAATTTTATTAACCAACAACTTCATGTTGGCGATAGCCTTGATGTGATGATCCCCCAAGGGAAATTTGGTTATCAACCTCAAGTCACAACAGAAGGTCGTTACCTTGCGGTTGCGGCAGGCTCCGGTATCACACCTTTACTTTCCATTATTAAAGCCACCCTACAAACTGAGCCACACAGCCGCTTCACTTTAATTTATGGCAACAAAAATAGCCGTTCGGTGATGTTTAAAGAGAGCATTGCCGACCTTAAAAACCAGTATGCAGAACGTTTTCAGGTGCTCTATCTATTTAGCCAAGAGCAGCAAGACAGTGCACTGCTTAGCGGTCGCGTGAATAAGCCACAATTAATGGCATTGGGTAAAACCTTGCTCAATTTTAAGCAATTTGACCATGCTTTTGTGTGCGGCCCTGAAGAGATGATGGACGATGTGCAATCTGCATTAGCTGAATGTGGCATGGCGCCAGAGCGTATTCATAGTGAGCGTTTTAACACTTCCGGCATGAAATTCCGCCCATCTGCAACATTAGCAACGGATAACCGCCAAGTCAGCATTCACCTTGATGGACGTACAATGACCATCAATATGGATAGCCAAGACGACAGTATTCTGGATGCGGCCTTACGCCAAGGCGCAGACCTTCCCTATGCCTGTAAAGGCGGTGTTTGCGCAACATGTAAATGTAAGCTTAAAGCGGGCGAAGTTGAAATGGGCGTCAACTACAGCCTTGAGCCGGACCAAATTGCGGATGGTTATATTTTAAGCTGCCAAGCATGGCCGAAAGGCGATGGCGTAGAACTCGATTTCGATGTGTAGGAGGCTCATATGCAAACTGATTGGATCCTAGCTCATATTGAACATCGCGTCCTAACATTGACGTTGAATCGCCCTGATGTGCGTAACGCCTTAAGTACTGATTGCCTCGAATTACTTGTCGATCACCTTGAACAAGCCGATAAAGACCCACAAATCGGCGCCATCGTTATTGCCGGCAACCCACGTTTTTTTGCGGCTGGTGCTGACCTTAAAGAGCTCCAGCAACAAACCGTTGCGGCGGCGATCACGGATAGGCGCCCTCAAGTTTGGCGCCGTTTTTCGCAAATTTCCAAACCCATTATCACCGCAGTCAATGGTTATGCATTGGGTGCTGGCTTTGAATTAGTACTTGCAAGTGATGTGGTCATTGCCGGTGAAACGGCGCGTTTTGGCTTACCTGAAATCACCCTAGGGCTAATACCTGGCGCGGGAGGAACTCAACGTCTGGTTCGCGTGGTTGGCAAATCCCTTGCGATGCAAATGGTACTCACGGGCGAGGCGATTCCTGCACAACGTGCCTTACAAGCAGGATTAGTGAGTCAAATTTGTGTGGATGGGTTAGTTGTTGAATACGCACAGAAACTTGCCCAACGCATGGCGGATCACGCCCCACTTGCCGTGAGAGCGGCTAAAGCATCCATTAATGCAGCTCAAGAAATCTCACTTTCAGAGGGATTACAGCTTGAGCGCCAATATTTTGTCACCTTGGCAGGTACTGATGACCGCCGCGAAGGGATCAATGCTTTCTTTGAAAAGCGACAGCCAAAATTTACAGGACAATAAGATGCCAAACAGCGCAATGATACTGACAACACTGGAAAATGGCGTACTCACCATTACATTAAACCGCCCTGACCGGTTAAACAGCTTTAACGATGAAATGCATCGTCAACTAAGTGATGCACTAAAAATTGCTGAACGTGATGATACCGTGCGTTGTTTAGTGATTACAGGAGCCGGTCGTGGTTTTTGTGCAGGTCAAGATTTGAATGATCGCAATGTTTCGGTTAGCGAACAGGCACCGGATTTAGGTTATTCCGTCGAAACTTTCTATAACCCCCTGATCCGCCGACTCACTTCACTACCGAAGCCTATCATCTGTGCCGTTAATGGCGTAGCCGCAGGTGCAGGCGCGGCAATCGCCTTAGCGGGTGATATCGTTATTGCGGCTAAAAGCGCCAGTTTTATTCAATCTTTTTGCCGCTTAGGTTTAGTACCGGACTCCGGTGGTAGCTGGTTCTTACCTCAATTAGCAGGCCATGCAAGAGCCATGGGGATGGCATTACTTGGCGATAAAATTAGCGCTGAGCAAGCACTACAGTGGGGCATGATTTGGCAAGTCACTGAAAATGATGAGCTGACAACCACCGTTAATCAATTAGCCCAGCACCTCGCCACACAGCCAACTTATGGCTTAGGACTAATCAAAAAAGCTATCTATCGTGCCGCAACTAACACATTAGATGAGCAGCTAGACCTAGAACGTGATTTACAGCGCTTAGGTGGACGCAGCGAAGACTATCGCGAAGGAGTCGATGCCTTTTTGAATAAGCGCGAACCTAAGTTTAAAGGACGCTAATATGACTTTAACTCTTAATACCGTCGCTGTCATTGGTGCTGGCACAATGGGTATCGGCATTGCACAGGTGGCAGCAAGCGCTGGACATACGGTACTGCTATTTGACATCAACACACAAGCACTGAATAAAGCAAAACAGTCTTTAACTGAACGGTTAAATAAGCGCGTTCAGCAGGGCAAAGCGGATGCGCAAACAACAGAGGCACTGCTTGCGCGTATTACACTTGTACATACGATGGCTGACTTAGCACCGGCTCAATTAGTCATTGAGGCTGTCGCTGAGAAACTGACTATAAAACAAGCGATATTTAGCGAACTTGAAGGCATTTGCAAAGAAAACACCCTCTTTGCAAGTAACACCTCTTCGTTATCGATTACCGCCATCGCCAGCCAACTTAAACACCCAGAGCGCTTTGCTGGCCTCCATTTTTTCAACCCAGCTCCCATTATGAAGTTGGTTGAAGTTATTCGTGGGCGCGAAACCGCAAGCGCTGTTATTGAACAGCTAAAAAACTTGGCGGTCGCATGGGGCAAAATTCCCGTTATCTGCCGCTCAACACCTGGCTTTATCGTTAATCGAGTTGCTCGCCCTTTTTATGCTGAAACATTACGCGCACTTGAAGAGCAAATCGCAAACCCTGCAACATTAGATAGTGTTCTACGTGATGCCGGTGGGTTTTCCATGGGCCCTTTACAACTGACCGACCTTATTGGTCATGATGTGAATTACGCGGTGACGGATTCGGTTTTTCAAGCATTTGGCTACGACCCTCGGTTCCAAACCTCCTTTGAACAATTAGAGCTGGTCCAAGCGGGACATCTCGGTCGAAAAACTGGCCGCGGCTTTTATCATTACGATGACAACAAACCACTGCCTAAAGCCACAATGGCAGAAAAAGTGATATTAAACAATCCCCCCTCCGTTACGGCTCGAGGCGATTGGCAAAGTTTACCTGAGTTTGCACAATTATTAAGGCAAAACGGGATCCCTCTCGAAGAATCTAAAATAGATAGCCACGAATTGCCTACACTCCGAGTTAACAATGTTATTGTTATGTTAACGAATGGTGAATTAACTTCTGTACGAGCGCAAAAAGCCAATCAGAGCATGGTGCAATTTGATTTATCCGCTGATTATGCCAAAGCAAACGCAATTGCAATCAGTTGTGCAGTCCAAAACAGCCACCAAGAAAACCAGAGTGTCATTGCCTTTTTTCAATCGCTCAACAAGGACGTGATTGTATTACCTGATTATCCCGGCCTATTGACGATGCGGACGGTTGCCATGCTATGCAATGAAGCTTTAGATGTTGTCAATAAAGGCGTCGCTAGCCCAAAAGATACTGATAACGCAATGCGTTATGGCGTGAACTACCCTAAAGGGCCGCTCGCTTGGGGCGCCGAAATTGGCTGGCAACATATCCTTAATACACTCGATCAGTTATCGCAGTTTTATGCCGACGGGCGCTACCGGGCGAATCCCCTGTTGCGCCAATTGGTTGCTGGGGTGCGGTCATTACCTGCTAAGGAGCTGCAATGAGTTCACAAACCACAATAACATTGGCTCAACAATCCGCAGACATCATGTACCGTGACGATGCTTGCGCAAAAGCGATGGGGATGGTGATAGAGCAAGTTTCTGAGGGAGGCGCTCAACTCTCCATGACCGTCACTTCGCACATGCTTAATGGCCATAAAACCTGCCATGGCGGTCAACTATTCAGCCTAGCTGACACCGCGTTTGCTTACGCTTGCAATAGCCATGGACTCGCCGCTGTTGCCTCAAGCTGCTCCATTGATTTTATCCGCCCTGCATATGAAGGGGATACATTGACCGCAGTCGCAAACGTTAAGCATCAGGGCAAACGTACTGGCTTATATGAAGTAGAAATTGTCAACCAACAAGGCAAAACCTTAGCTTGGTTCTACGGGCGAGCACATCGCCTAGGTCACCGTTTAACAGGAGAAGAGTGATGAGAGATGCCTTTATCTGTGATGGTATCAGAACCCCAATTGGCCGCTACGGAGGCGCACTGTCCTCTGTACGCCCTGATGACCTCGCCGTTTTACCTTTAAAGGCTCTAATGGAAAGGCATCCTCAATTAGATTGGTCAATAACTGATGACATTATCTTAGGTTGCGCAAATCAGGCTGGTGAAGATAACCGTAATGTCGCACGAATGGCGAGTTTATTAGCGGGTCTTCCATTATCCGTATCGGGCACTACCGTGAATCGTCTTTGTGGTTCAGGCCTTGATGCAATTGCACTTGCGGCTAGAAGTATCAAAGCGGGGGAAGCGAATTTTATGATTGCAGGCGGTGTCGAATCAATGAGCCGCGCGCCCTTTGTTATGGGTAAATCAGAATCGGCCTTTTCAAGGCAAGCACAAATATTTGATACCACAATTGGTTGGCGATTTGTCAATCCACTGATGGAAAAGCAGTTCTCAACACATTCGATGCCAGAAACGGCGGAGAACGTTGCAGAAGAGTATCGCATTCATCGAGCTGACCAAGATGCCTTTGCTCTACGTAGCCAACAACGCACCGAACAGGCTCGTCAACAAGGCGTTTTCGCACAAGAGATCATCCCCGTCACCATTAAACATCGCAAAGGGGAGACGATTGTTACAGAAGACGAACACCCAAGACCTGAAACAACCTTGGAACAATTACAAAAGTTAAAAACACCGTTTCGTGAAAATGGCTCAGTGACAGCAGGTAATGCTTCTGGGGTGAATGATGGTGCAGCCGCCTTGATTATCGCTTCGCAAGAAACGGCTAAAGCTCAGGGGTTAACCCCTAAAGCACGAATTATCGCAACAGCAACCTGTGGTGTTGAGCCACGGTTTATGGGGATAGGACCATTACCCGCGACTCAAAAAGTCCTCAAAATGACGGGGCTAACAATCGAACAAATGGATGTGATTGAGCTAAACGAAGCTTTTGCTGCTCAAGCACTCGCTGTACTAAGAGGATTAGGTTTACCTGACGACGCGCCACAAGTGAATCCAAATGGTGGTGCCATTTCCTTAGGCCACCCTCTTGGTATGAGTGGGGCAAGGTTGGCGATTACCGCCGTGAACGAATTACATCGTCGCCAAGGGCGCTATGCCTTATGCACCATGTGTATTGGTGTGGGCCAAGGCATAGCCATGATTATTGAACGAGTTTAGACCGATTAACCTACCCAAAATCACACCGTTCTAATGAGATGAATGATGGGTAAAAAATAAAAACGCCTGAAACCCTACACCTGCTCAGGCCAATACTGCACTCGCTTTTCGCCATTGCATATATACCCGCCCTGACTCGGCAATATATCGCAAAAAAGGCTTAAAGCATGCGGATATCAATAATTATAAGGACTAGCAATTATGAGCACTCTACAACACACTATTGATCCAATTGAGTTTGCATCGAGAGATGAAATCGAGGCATTGCAGTTCTCAAGACTGAAGTGGACACTCACTCACGCTTATGAAAATGTGCCGATGTATCGCAAAAAATTCGATGCGGCCGGCGTTCATCCTGACGATTTCAAGCAACTGAGTGATATCGAAAAATTCCCGTATACCACAAAGCAAGATCTACGCGAGAATTACCCATTTAATACCTTTGCAGTGCCCATGGATAAAATCATCCGTATTCATGCCTCTTCGGGCACGACGGGTCGCCCCACTGTTGTCGGCTATACCCAACAAGATATTGATAATTGGGCTGATTTAATCGCTCGTAGCCTACGCTCTGCGGGAGCCACGAAAGGAGATAAAATCCACGTTGCCTACGGCTACGGCCTATTTACCGGTGGCTTAGGCGCTCATTATGGTGCTGAGCGTCTTGGTGCAGCCGTTATTCCTATGTCTGGTGGTCAGACAGAAAAACAGGCTCAATTAATTGCTGATTTCAAACCTGACGTCATCATGGTAACCCCCTCTTACTGTCTAAGCATCATTGATGAGCTAGAGAAAATCATGGGCGGAGACGCAAGTAAGTGCTCACTAAGACTAGGCGTATTTGGTGCAGAGCCATGGACTGAGGCATTAAGAACAGAAATTGAAACTCGCTTAGGCATCAAAGCGCTTGATATCTACGGCCTGTCAGAAGTCATGGGGCCAGGTGTGGCCATGGAGTGTGCCGATGCCGGAGAAAGTGGGCCTACAATCTGGGAAGATCATTTTTATCCGGAGATTATCTCACCTGATACCCTAAAAACACTCTCGCCCGGTGATAAAGGTGAGTTAGTATTCACTACCCTAACAAAAGAGGCTATGCCTGTTATCCGCTATCGCACTCGCGATTTAACCCACTTAATGCCGGGGATTAATCGTAATATGCGCCGTATCGGTAAAATTACCGGCCGCTCTGATGACATGATGATCATTCGTGGAGTCAACGTTTTCCCATCGCAGATAGAAGAGCAAATCATGCAGTTCAAAGAGCTTTCCCCTCATTACCAGCTAGAAATTAGCCGTAAAGGGAATATGGATAGCTTAGCTATTCGCGTCGAGCTGAAAAAACCCGATCTTCTGACCTATGATGAGCGTTGTAATATCTGCCATAACCTTAAGCATCGAATTAAGTCAATGGTAGGCGTAAGCACACAGATCAGTATCGTTAATTGCGGTGATATCCCTCGTTCACAAGGCAAAGCGGCTCGTGTTATTGATACAAGGATCGCCATATAAATCTTCTCTACGAGGCACCTCACAATGGATAAATGTCGGGGTGCCTTTAATTTTAGTTTCCTAATATAACAATGCCCTGTGTAGCAAATAGAAGACAAGCAAGATGTTTTTGTCTACTATTCATTCATATTTTTGATACAGATATTCATCGGATAATGACAAAATGGAAACTAAACTTAACCAATTTATACAGCATGCGCTAACCAGCCAGCCAATTAGTGGAACATCACTCATTATCTCTCTTTATGGCGATGCGCTACACCACCGCGGGGGTGAAGTATGGCTTGGTAGCTTAACCAATTTACTTGAACCAATGGGCTTTACCGACCGCTTTGTCCGTACTTCCGTATTTCGCTTACAAAAAGAAGGCTGGCTAGATGCTGAAAAAATCGGTCGTCGTAGCTATTACCGAATATCTGAACGTGGTCAAAACCAATTTCGTCACGCTGAAAGTAAAATCTATCAAAGTGAGCAACCCAATTGGGATGGCAAGTGGGATTTATTGTTACTTGAAGCCGCTGACAAAGATGAAAAAGCAAGGCTCAAAAAAGAGTTAAGCTGGTTAGGATTTGGTCAATTTAGCACCTCACTGATGGCAGCACCAAGTAGCGCTCAAAGCGATATTCCGTCATTACTTAATGAACTTAATGCAAGTGAAGAGGTGATCTACTTTCGAGCAGATTACCCCTATAACCGCTCCGAAAAACACCTAAAAGAGTTGGTGTCAGACAGTTGGTCGTTACAACAGGTGGCTGAACATTATCACCAATTTATCGTGTTATTTCGCCCACTCGCACTCTTATTAAAAGAGTTATCGGATGAGCAAATAACACCTGAGCAATGCTTTCAACTACGCTTATTACTGATCCACTTTTATCGCCGAGTGGTATTAAAAGATCCGCTGCTACCCGATGAGTTACTTCCCGCACAATGGGAGGGGCAAATAGCCAGGAATCTGTGTATCAATATTTACCAGCGTGTTGAAGTAGCAGCAACACGCTACGTCAGCGAAATATGCGAAACAACTGTAGGGGAACTGCCGCAACCGACTACAACCTATTTCCGACGTTTTGGCGGTGTATTAAAAGAGATCGCGGCATAAATCTTCTTAAATACCGATGTAACTTAAACAGAAGGGGAACTCAATATGCCTTTTTATCAGATAGATGGCATCACGCCAGTTGTTAGTCCAGAAAGTTTTGTGCATCCAACCGCTGTGATCATTGGCGACGTGATTATCGGAAAAAATGTTTATATTGGCCCTAATGCGAGCTTACGTGGAGACTTCGGGCGCTTGATCATTAAAGAAGGGGCTAATGTTCAGGATAACTGTGTTATGCATGGTTTCCCGCAATACGATACCATCATTGAAGAAAATGGTCATATTGGTCACGGTGCGATTTTGCACGGCTGCCATATTAAGCGTAATGCCTTGGTTGGAATGAACAGTGTCATTATGGATGGCGCCGTGATTGGCGAGAATTCTATTGTTGGCGCTTGCTCCTTTGTGAAAGCAGAAGCGGTATTTGCAGATAATACGTTGATCGTAGGAACGCCTGCTAAAGCACAAAGAACACTGTCTGAAAAAGAAATAGCTTGGAAAAGCCGAGGTACGGCTGACTATCAAGACCTTGTTATCCGCTGCCAACAAAGCTTCAAAGAAGTTACCCCACTCACACAAGAAGAGCCAGATCGCCCGAAACTGACATTTGAAGGTGTCATTCCGAAATCAGCCCTATAGTTACCCCACAAATAAAATAATAAGCACTCCACTTCGAGTGCTTTTATACCCATAATTAAGTAAAGTCACTGATTATTGGCAATAAATCATCATTAAATTGATACTATTCTGATTCGCTTATATCGCCGTGTTTAATACAATCCCTTAGAAATAAAATAAGCAGTGGCTGTTTTTCAACCCACAATAACAAAGAATAACAATTCGTTATGGGTATTTATCGTGCAAAATACCACCCATATTGAAAAATTCACCGCCTTTTCTTCTATGTGCAAAAGAAAAGGTAAATTAATAATAAAGTTAATTTGTTTTTTGCCGATAATGAAACCTGTAGAAATGAATAAATCATTTTTCGATAAATTAAGTTTAACTGGCAGATCTTTTTCGAAGTAAGCCAATATAAAATAAACCTTATTATTAATATGGTTATTTTATAGATATTGGCTATTAATATGATAGTTAAAATCTAAAATTGATTAATATTTACTCATCGATACGTCATTGTTTATATCAAAAAAATATTTCACATGGTGAATATATTTATTAACAATAATACATATTAAGAATAGTTTCATTTTTATATAAATATTTATTTTGACTAAACTTATTTATTCAGATTAAAAATTTGAATAAAATAAAATTATTAAAATGATTTTCATCAAAAAAATTTATGTATTTTGACTATTTATCAACTACTACCAAAGGAGTACCTGACTTAACATATTGATTTAAAATCAATAAAGAAATACAAATCCACAAAATGAAACGTTTGGTAACAAGTTTTTAACTCTACTTTTGCAGCCAAAAAATACATATAGCTCTGAATTAACTAAAATTAAAAAATAAAACACTATCCTCTTTTCAAAATACGCCCTTTAACACGTAATCAGCAATCTTTTCCGAGCCTAATTCGATATTTAATTTTTAAATCTAATATGAGTAATAATCCCCCTCTTTTTAAACAAATGATTACACGTATAATAGCGCCCTATAAAATTTGATATAAATCAAATTACCCTCAAATTTAAATGAGGCTGAAATATAAAGCGCCTTTGTTAAAAAGTGCCGTTTCGTATTTCTGTTTTTTAAATTCAACGTAATTAATAAATTTTTTTAAACTGGCTGAGGATGGCTTTCTATTTCTATAAATAACAGAAGGCGCAAACTTTGCCATTCCTCTTTTATTAACATATATACAGCTTTTCTCGGAGAAGAAAATGAATAACAAATTTGCATTATCAGTTGCAACGGCATTAATTCTTTCTGCTACACCAGCACTTGCTGCTGAAAAAGCAGCTGGTGGTGTAATTAACTTTAGTGGCGCAATTACTGATACAACTTGTACTATCAATGGCGGTAAAAGTGCAGATTTCACTGTTGCATTAAATCCAATCACTGTTGAAGATGCAGGCACGACTCAAGGCATTATTACTAAAAATAAAAAAACAGTATCACTCACTTTCTCTAACTGTACTTCTGCAAGCGGCGCTGCTGATACCCCTCTGAAAATTTATTTCTCATCTGCAAATAATATTTCTACTGATGGTAAGTATCTGCAAAATACCACAGTTAATGAAAATGACACGAGCGTTTCTCGTAACGTTGGTTTCGCCATTACTAAAACAACAGACCAAATTCCTCTGTTATTAAACCAACCATTCGTTACTGATATCAAAGGCAACGACTCTAACACTGAAACCTTAGCATTAGATATCTATTACTATAAAACGAATGCTCTGCCAGCAAGAGTTGGTAGCTTAAGCTCTAACGTCACTTATACCATTTCATATCTGTAATTATTTACCCAAATAGCCAGGCTATTTTATTAGCTTGGCTATTTCTGAGTTTATTATTATGCGCCTACTTATTTTATTTTCCTTACTCGCTAGTATTAATACTGCCTTTGCTAATATTGTTGTTAATGGAACACGCGTTATTTATCCAGAAAAAAATAACGAAACCATCGTACAACTTATTAATAATGGAAATGATCCAGCCTTAGTCCAATCATGGATTGACGATGGTGATATCAATTCAACACCAGAAACAGCCAATGTTCCTTTTTTGCTTTCTCCCCCTGTTGTTAAGGTATCAGGGAATGATGGGCAACAGTTACGCATTAAAAAACTCCCCGCATCGCTGCCAACCGATCGCGAATCTGTTTTTTATTTAAATATATTAGATATCCCACCAACACCAGAACATCTGCAAGGGAAAAACACGATGCAGTTGGCGATTAAAACACGTATTAAACTGTTCTATCGTCCGAACCACTTACAAGCCGGTGTTGAACAAGCACTCGAACAGATTGAAGTGAAAGCGGAAAACAAACAATTCCGTATCACTAACAATAGTCCTTATTACGTCACTCTTGCGAATGTTGATGATAAAAAAGGTAAAAAAATATTGACCGATTCACTCATGGTAGCGCCGTTTTCACATGCTTTAGCACCAACTAAAACCGCTGTCAGTGCAGGTCAAAAATACAGTTTGCTCTATGTCGATGATCTCGGCGCCTATAAAAATAAAGATGTGATTGCAAAATAAAATATAAGAGAGCTTGTAATAATGAAGTTGCATGGCCGCCATAGGAGCCTATTAGCAGTTTGCCTAATTCTTGGAACATCAAAAAGCTGGGGGGTGAGTTTTGATACCTCTTTACTCGCTGGTGATTCCGCGAAATCCGATCTGTCTCGCTTTTATGAAGAGCAAAGCATGCCAGCGGGTACACAAGAGATGGATGTCTTTATTAATGGCGATTGGAAAGGCCGTTATCCTTTTATATTTACAGACTCTCACAACCGTATTTTTCTTAGTAAACGCGAAGCTGGACTTTTAGGGATCAAATTACCTGAAACATCGGATGAAGAGCAGGAATATACATTAGAACAATTGGTGCAAGGTGGTAGCTTTAATGTCGATATCAGTACATTAAGCATCAAAATGTCTATTCCACAAAGCTTTCTTTTGCGCAACGAAGTGGGCTATGTTCCTCCCGAATTTTGGGAAGAGGGTATCCCCGCAGCCATGCTTTCATATAACGCGACTTACTATAAAACAAAGAATAAAAATGGTGATAAATCATCGAGTGATGATCTCTACGCGGGTTTTGAATCGGGGCTCAATTTTAGCTCTTGGCAATTTCGCGATAGCAGCTCACTCCGAAAACATTCAGGTGATAGCTTAAAATGGGAAAATAATACACGCTATCTACGCAAAGCTTTACCATTATATCAATCCAATTTTATTGCAGGTGATTTTTACTCCCAGGGAACACTATTTGATTCAGTGCGAGTTCGTGGCGTTTCTCTCGCCTCAGACATTAATATGCGCCCCACTTCACAACAAGGCTTTGCCCCGATTGTTAGAGGTGTCGCTCAAACTAACGCCCTTGTCAAAGTCATACAAAACGGCAGTATTATTTACCAAGAAAACGTGTCACCAGGGCAATTTACCATCGATAATATTCAGCCAACGGGGTCGGCTGGCGATTTGTTAGTGATCGTAAAAGAAGCCAACGGGCAAGAACAATCCTTTACGGTTCCATTTTCTGCCGTACCGGGGATGTTAAAAGAGGGGGTAAGTAATTATGCCCTGCTCGCTGGTAAGGTGAACCAAGAAAATGGTCACTATCAGCCCAAATTTCTCCAAGGCACCTTCGAATATGGTTTTAATAACCTAATCACTGGCTACACGGGGGTGATTGCAAGTGAAGATTATCAAGCTTATCTGGTCGGCTCTGGTTGGAACTTACCTATTGGTGCTGTTTCTCTCGATATCACACATGCCAATACTCAACTACCTAATGACACGCAGAAAGGCCAAAGTATGCGAGTGTCATACAGTAAGTTTCTCAATACGACAGCTACCAACTTCACCTTAGCCGCCTATCGCTATTCGACCAAAGGCTATTATAGCTTCAGTGATTCGATTCATGCCCATGAGGGTTATCGTTTATATCAGGAAACTTTAGAAAAACAGGCCACAGAGACACTGCCTCATCGTGAATTACCTGCTTTCGATATAAATACGTGGGATTCTATGCGTGGGGTTCGTCCAAAAAATACCTTCACGATCAATTTAAATCAGCGCTTACCTGAAAACTGGGGAACCTTCTACGTTTCCGGCTCCCAACGTGACTATTGGTCGACTACCCCAACAACCCGCGAGTACCAACTAGGCTACTCGAATGCGTATTCAGATATCAGCTATTCACTGTCCGCTAGCCGAGTACGAGATGGTAAAGGCGAAGAAGAAAATCGCTACTATATTTCAATCAGTTTACCTCTGTCTGTATTTGATAATGATATATGGGTCAGCACAGGCCTTACTGCTACCGATTCTCACTATCAACAAAGTACCGTTTCTTTAAGTGGTACGGCTCTGGAAGCAAACCGATTGAGTTATTCACTTTCCGGCAGTAATCAGCAAGGTGGCCAAAACATGGCAAGCGCCAATGTGGCTTATCGCTCAAATGTTTCCACTATTGGTAGTTCACTCAGTGAATCTAATGACTACCATCAAACTGGGCTGAGTGCACGCGGCAGCTTAGTCGCTATACCTTGGGATATACTCGCATCTAACGAAATCGGCAATACAATGACCATCGTCAAAGCGCCCCATGCACAAGGCTTAATGGTGAATGGCGACCAAAGTATCGTGACCAATAAAGAAGGACTGGCATTAGTACCTTATGCAACGCCATATCGTAAAAATACGATTATGCTTTCAAATACAGAAAATACACAAGGCGCTGAAGTTATCGGCAATATGGCAAATAGCGCACCAATCGAAGGTTCAGTGAATTTAGTGAAATTCAAAACCGATACGCGCACCTCTTGGCTCAGTCGTGCATTACGACAAGATGGCAGTGCATTACCTTTCGGCGCAGAAGTAACTGACCTTCAAGGAGAAGCGATTGGCTATGTAGGGCAAGCCAGTGTGCTGTATTTAAAAGCAGAAGCTTTTCCTAAGTCGGTCATTATTCGGTTAAATGAGGGTCACTGCACCATTCATAACTTACCAGACAACCTTGACGGCCCCACTGGCGTTTGCCAATAACGAGATGAATGTCATGATGCGATCCTATCTTTTTTTAATCCTAATTCTCTTTAGCGGCTATAGTCAGGCAATTTGCCATGAAAGTGGCATAAGCTATGCTTCGCCAATTAGCATTGATTTGTCGGATAAACTCACCCCCGCCACCCCCGAGTGGACAACGACCATATCGACACAGTACTCAGGTAGCTTTAATTGTTCCACCCGCCAAAGCGAATTTGGTTATACCAAAATCCTGAATACTGACAACCAATATGCAACCATTTTGAGTTTTATGAATGGGAAATATCATGTCAGGGCACAAATCATTAATGATATTCCGAATAAGAAACTGAATAAATCAGGTCGTCACTCTGCTTCTGAGTTAAATACGCCAGTGACGATTAAATTTACGCTTGAACCAAAACAAGGCACGCTCATTGCCGGTGATACCGTCCATCTACATGATATTCTCTTCGTCACAGATTTAAGCGGAATGTCAATTTTTGATATTGTGCTATGGCCCGTTAAACAACTTCTGAAAATCCTACAATGGTTATTTAACGGTTTTAACTGGCCCTATGATGATCGTGATATGTTCGGTCAGCCACTAATATTAAAATATGCACCAAAATTAACTACTTGCGCTTTCCAAAATGCGGGGCTTGTTGTCACATTACCAACATTAAGCCGCCATCAAGTCATTAATGGAAACCAAGCTGGCTATACACCGTTTTCATTGAATATGCGTTGTGAGAACCTTGGGGGCGCAAATAATACGGCAGAAAGAGCGATCGATGTCTTTTTATCTAGCAATAATCTGCTTAGCTCAGATAATACGGTCTTGATTGATAAAACAGCCAATGCCGCACAAGGTATCGGGCTACGCTTAGTTAAAACTAATGCGCCAAATACCCCTGTGGTGATTTCACAAAATCCAAACTCCCGAGGTAATGCAACGTCGCTGTTTTACGTAAATGCAGGAGGCCAACTGGAACCGCACTTTAGTATTCCAATGGCTGTTTACTATTATGCATGGGACCCTCAGCGAGCAACCCAAGGCACCCTCAAAACCACGGCGACACTCAATATTGTCTACCCGTAGGCTTCAAAAGATAAGAGCGCTAATCGTTAGCGCTCTTATTGTATTTAACTTACGCTTTACTACCAAAAGGCGGTTTTGCAAACCAGACGGTGATAATCAGTCCAATAAACACCCATCCACATAACCAAAAGATTTCATTGGCCGCAATGATTAATCCTTGGCTAGTGATCTCCTGCGCAATAAAGCCCGATGTCTGCTCATGACTTAAGCCATGTGCCGCCATCTCTTTATACATCTCTAGCGACTCAGGGTTATAGTCAGTGATGTATTCCGTTAACTGGCTATGATGGAGCGACTCTCTATCACTCCACATCGTGGTTGTGATTGATGTTCCTATCGAGCCTGCAAGAGTACGGAAGAAGTTTGCAAGACTTGACGCCGACGCCAATTTTTCAGGGGGTAAACCTGACAGTGTTAACGTCGTCAGTGGCATAAAGAAGCAAGCCACAGCCATCCCTTGCACTAACTGAGGCCAAACTACGGCAGAAAAGCCCATACTTGGTTCAAAGGTATATGCCCGCCAGAAGAAACAAATCGCATAGAATACAAAACTAAATGTCACTATCCAGCGAATATCAAGGAAGTCTGACAATTTCGCGACGGGGGCAGAGAACAAGACGGGCAATAACCCTATCGGCGCAAGGGCCAACCCCGCCCATGTTGCCGTATACCCATAGACCTCCTGCAATAACTGGGGCAAGAGAACGATAGCACCAAAGTAGGCCATATAGGCTAAGCTAACGGAAATCGTGCCTATCGTGAAGTTACGTGATTTAAATAGTGCAAGCTCAACAACTGGATTTTTGTCTGTTAGTTCCCAAATAACCAAAAAAACCAATGCTATCGCGGAAATTACCGCTAATGTGACAATTTCATCAGAGGCTAACCATCCTAACTCTTTCCCCTTATCCAACAGGACCTGAAGGCAACCAACACCCACTGACAATAATGCCAAGCCAATCAAATTAAACGGGACATTGACTACTTTCGATTCCATTCCTTTAAGGATAATAGAGCCCACAATAACCACAAAAATACCCAGTGGAACGTTCATAAAGAAGATCCACCCCCAATGGAAGTTATCACTAATATAGCCACCAAAAATAGGGCCAAACACCGGGGCTAAAATGATCGTCATTGACCAAAATGCCAATGCCATATTTTGCATTTTAGGGGGGTAGCAACGCATGATCAGACTTTGTGAAAGGGGGATCACCGGCCCCGCAACAGCACCTTGTAAAACACGAAATAAAATTAACATGCCAAGGCTATCAGAGAAGCCACAAAGTAATGAAAAGATGGTAAATAAAGCGGTTGCCCATATAAAAACACGGACTTCACCAAACCGTTTAGCAAGGAACCCAGAGATCGCAATGGAAATGGCATTAGAAACACCAAATGAGGTAATCACCCATGTTCCTTGTGACATTGAAACACCGAGATCACCAGCAATGGTTGGGATGGCAACGTTAGCGATTGTCGAATCCAGCACCTGCATAAAGGTTGCAAGTGACAATGCAATCGTTGCCCATACCAGCTTTGAGCCCTTTAGTGGTTGAATATCTGCCACAGCCACTCCTTTCGGGCTAATCCGCGTTTTCGTTAATAATCGTGTCGATCACCGAATCGACATCCGCCAGCTTTAACACCAGCACATCACTTTCAAATGCAGGCGTGTCACGCTGAACCTCTGCTAACACAGGGCCATTTTGATCTTTAATATCAATCGTTGCATTCATTGATAACCCAATACGCAACGGATATTTGGCAACCTGTTCAGGGTCTAGCTCTACACGGACAGGCAAACGTTGTACCACTTTAATCCAGTTACCTGTTGCATTCTGTGCAGGTAATAAAGAGAAAGCACTCCCCGTTCCCATATCCAAACCAGCCACTTTACCGGTATACACAATATCATCACCATAAAAATCACTGGTGAGTGTTACTGGCTGCCCTATGCGCACCTTTTCTAATTGTGTTTCCTTAAAGTTCGCATCCACCCAAACGGGTTGAGCTGGCACAATAGCCATCAAAGAGCCTTGCGGACCGACTTGTGAACCGACTTGCACATTACGACGCGAAACATAACCTGTGATAGGGCTTTTCACCTCTGTACGTTGCAAAGTAATCCATGCGTTGCGCACATTATCTGCGGCTTGTTGGATTGCCGGTTGTTTTCTCAACTCGGTATTGCGCAATAGTGCTTGGTTCGCATTATATTGCTGAATGGAGATATCTAAGGCTGCTTGCGCCAACTGCACCGCTTCTTGGGAGTGTTGTAAATCTTCTTTAGAGATAGTCCCACTTCGTCCTAAAGCGGCGCGGCGTTGATAATCTTTCTGTGCTTGCGCAAGTGAGATACGATTTTTTTGGATTTGCGCTTGGTATTCATCACCATTAATGTACAGCTCTTTGGTTTTGCGCACCGTGGTTGCGAGGTCATGTTTTGCCTGCTCGTAGGCTAGCCGTGCATTGGTTTTATCCAGAACCACCAGCACATCACCCGCTTTAACCAAATCGGTATTTTCAAAATTAACCTGAGTCACATTACCTGTAGTCTGCGCAACAATAGGTACTTGCACACCGGAGACATAAGCATCATCAGTATATTCTTGAAAACGTAATACCAAAAACCAATAAGCACCATAAGCAACAAACAGTAGAACAATAATAATTGAAGCAATTACCATCCAGACTTTTCTACGTTTTTCATTCTTCGTTTTTTGATTAGTTTCGGTTGAACTCGTTGGTTGATCCATAATAACTCTCTGGGTCTCACACTTTATTAATCACTACCCTTATATTTACGGACTAATGCTAATAAAGCAATAGAGAATTCCATTTAACAATATTAATTTTTAGTTTTGTCATTAATTAATGTTTTATATTTCACATCAATAAATGACAGTAATATTTAATCAAGAGCATCCGAAATTGAAAAGCATTTAAACGCATAGATTCAACTAGTTATAGATGTTGACTTTTTAGCACCTAGATTTATTATCATAAGAAACAAAACCATTTCCAATTCATCTATTTTTGATGACTTTACTTCAACACCAAGCAGCTTTATTGTTTTATCGCTATATTAAAATATAAAACATTCCTAATTTGATAGTTATTGACTTATCTCAATATTTTTATCAAATGAAATTGTGGACTATTATTTTGTATCATTGAAAAGATAAATAATAACAAATAGCGCTCGTTTTAACGCTACCTTTAGCATCTAAAAGTTAATCATGAAAACGATAATATAAGGCGGCTAGCTGCGACTGATTTCATTCAGGAGAGGTGATGAAAGAGAGAGAAAAACCATCAGAGCAACAACTGATCATCGATCAATTATTTGCCGGACATTATCGTGACCCTTTTGCTTTCCTTGGTATGCATCAACAAGGAAAAGTCACCTATTTTCGAGTCTTACTCCCAAATGCTCAAGAGGTCACCGTACTGGATAGGTTAACCGCAGCCCCCGTTGTGCAACTATCACGCCTTGATGAACGCGGCTTTTTTTCAGGCGATGCAACAGACTTAGACGCTAATTTCACTTATATTTTGCAGGTTAACTGGGGCAATTCACAACAGGTTATTGAAGATCCGTACCGTTTCGGCACATTACTACACGATGCAGATACCAAAGGCCTCCAGCGTACTTTCTCATTTGAAACACTCGGTGCGCATGTACGCCAAGTGGGTGATATTACAGGTACGCATTTTTGTGTTTGGGCACCGAATGCCCAACGAGTCTCTGTCGTGGGCGCTTTTAACTTTTGGGACGGTCGCCGATACCCAATGCGCCATCATCCCGAAAATGGCCTTTGGGAAATCTTTCTTCCCGCGATTCAGGCAGGTACTCACTATCAATATGAAATATTAGATGCAAAAGGCGAAATACAATTAAAATCCGATCCTTATGCCTTTCGCAGCCAATTACGACCAGATACGACATCAATTGTTTCCCTGCTTCCAAAACAGCGCCACCCCACAGCACAGCAAATCCAATCGAACCAACGCAATGCCCCTATCTCTATTTATGAGGTTCACCTTGGTTCATGGCGGCGCTCAGCCAATAACCATAGTTGGCTCACTTACCGAGAACTGGCAGAAACATTACTTCCCTATGTTAAAGAGATGGGGTTCACCCATTTAGAAATATTGCCTATTAGCGAACACCCTTTTGATGGCTCATGGGGCTATCAGCCATTAGGTATCTACTCTCCTACCAGCCGTTTTGGGTCGCCACAAGATTTGATTGACTTTGTTGATGAAGCACATCGATTAGGTATTAATGTGATCCTAGATTGGGTGCCCGGCCATTTTCCTTCGGATAATAGTGGGTTAGCCAATTTTGATGGTACGCCACTCTATGAGTATGCTGACTCAAAAGAAGGTAAGCACCGCGACTGGGATACTCTGATCTACGACTACCGCAGTCACGAGGTACGCCAGTTTTTATCCGATAATGCCGTCTATTGGGTAGATCGATTTGGCTTCGATGGCTTACGCGTTGATGCTGTTGCATCGATGATTTATCGCGATTATAGCCGCCCTGACGGCGAATGGATTGCAAACGAGTATGGTGGCAATATTAACCTTGAGGCCGTCAGTTTCTTACAGCATACCAACGAATTACTTCACCGTATCCAGCCTAATGTATTAATGGCCGCAGAAGAGTCGACAGACTTCTCTGGGGTGACATTGCCACCATCCCTTGGCGGACTTGGATTTAACTACAAATGGAATATGGGGTGGATGCATGACACGTTAAGCTATTTACAGCTAGACCCTATCGCCCGTAAATACCACCATAATAAAATGACATTCAGCGTGATGTATGCGTGGAGTGAAAACTACATATTGCCTCTATCTCACGATGAAGTTGTTCACGGTAAAGGTTCCTTATTGCGCAAAATGTCAGGCTCACCTGACCAAAAATTTGCCACGCTACGTGCCTATTATGGGTTTATGTGGGCGCACCCAGGTAAAAAGCTGCTGTTTATGGGGGGAGAAATCGCACAATGGCGTGAATGGGATCATGATGGGGAGTTAGATTGGCATCTGGTGGATATTCCTACCAGCCCGCATGCTGGTGTTCAACGTCTGATCAGAGATCTCAACGTTACTTATCGCAGTACACCCGCCCTGTACGATAACGATCACAATGAAAGTAGTTTTGAATGGGTGATCGTCGACGATCACGATAATTCGGTTTTTGCATTTATTCGCTACGCCGAAAATGGCGACCCGCTACTTGTAATCAGCCATTTCACTCCAGTAACGCGAGCAGATTACCGCATTGGTGTCAGGCTACACGGTCAATATCAAGTCTTATTAAACACAAATGATTCACGCTATGGGGGCAGCGATAAGCATCCTGTTGCTCCTATTTCCAGCCAGCCAATCAAGGCACATGGTTGCCAGTATTCTATTGCATTGACGCTGCCACCGTTATCAACGCTATATCTGACCATAAAGCCAGCCACAAAGAAAAATAAGGAGTAAAAAATGAAAGTATTACATGTTTGTGCCGAGTTTTTTCCTTTATTAAAAACAGGTGGACTGGCTGACGTTGTTGCGGCACTCCCGCCCGCTCAGCGGCAACATGGTGCAGATGCGAGAGTCTTAGTGCCGGGTTTTCCTGCTATTATCAATCAACTTGCTGATAAACAAAAAGTCACGACCCTTAACACATTCGCAGGGGAAGTGACCTTATTTTATTGTCTATATAACGATACGCCATTATATCTTATTGAAGCACCGCACCTTTACCAACGAGAAGGTAGCCCCTATCACGATGGTTATAACAATGCCTATCAAGATAACTATCGCCGCTTTGGATTATTAGGTTTTATCGCCGCTGAACTCGCCAGAGGCTGTGACCCACTATGGCAAGCCGACATTGTGCATGCTCATGATTGGCATGCTGCCCTAGCCTGTGCCTACCTTGCAGCCTATGGCTACCCTGCCCGCGGTATGTTCACCATCCATAATATCGCTTACCAAGGGCTATTTTCACCCCATCATATTCATGAACTGTGGTTGCCCCCTGAGTTTTACAACGTTGATGGAATGGAGTTTTTTGGTCAACTCTCATTTATGAAAGCAGGGCTATTTTATGCCGATCATACTAACGCCGTTAGCCCGACCTATGCCAAAGAGATCTTAAATCCGCATTATGCTTATGGCCTCGATGGGCTTTTAAATCGGCTCAACCACGAGCAGCGCTTAAGTGGTATTTTAAATGGCATAGATACTGAAGTCTGGTCACCTTCAAGTGATGCCTTAATTGCGCAAAAATACAGTGAGCGTAGTGTAAAAAATAAGGTAAAAAACAAACTGGCTTTGCAACAATCCCTCGGCCTTGCGCAACAAACGGATAAACCGCTCTTTGCTGTTGTTAGCCGAATGACCCGCCAAAAAGGTTTGGATCTGATCTTAGAAATCTTACCGGATCTACTGAGTTCTGGTAGTCAGTTTGTTTTACTTGGCAGCGGCGATCACGACCTCGAAAATGCCTATCGCCATGCTCAATCACAATATCCAGATCAGGTACGCGCGATTATTGGTTATGATGAGCCATTATCCCACCAAGTCATTGCAGGTGCAGACGTATTAATGGTGCCAAGTCGTTTTGAGCCATGTGGCCTGACACAGCTCTACGCGCTACGTTATGGCACGTTACCACTCGTGCGCAACACTGGTGGCCTAGCCGATACCGTGACAGATTGTTCATTGGAGGCGATAAAACGCAAAGAGGCAACAGGCTTTGTGTTTAATGAGAGTCATGCCGCCGATCTTAAATCCGCAATCGACCGCGCGTTAGCTTTGTGGGATTCTCCAGCACAATGGCAACAGGTCCAAAAAAATGCAATGGCAAAAGATGTGAGTTGGCAAAAGTCGGCGGAAGCGTATTTAAATATCTATCGAAGAGTGCTGGGGCGATGAGTTCTAGGCCCTGTGAATAATTCTATATATTTGCCTATTTATAAAAGGTGGTCGTTCAAACGATCACCGAAATCAATAAATTTAAATGTTAGAGAAATTTCCATCATGCGGAATAGTATTCTCAGGTAATTCGGCTACTACTTAATATTGCAAGCAGTTTCTCTTTAGCAAATTACAGAATATTACTCGTTTAATCTTATAGTGTGCTAATACCGGTTGATATTCATTTTCCAAATAAAAAAACGCTTGACGTTCGCTACTTTGAATAATTTTTTTGCTTTTTGCCGTCAGCGTCATGACATTATCTATATTCACAGTCAGTAAATTACTGCCTATTAATCGTGATTAAAATAACTTGTGAATCACTTGAAGCTCGGGATTAATCGAAATCAAGTCATCAATCATTTGGTGATAAATAGCGGGCATATTTTGTTTCCATCCTATCATATCCGGACGGTGGTCTATTGCCATGGGGTTTTTAATAGCGGATGATCAATGATGGGTGTTGTCAACCCATGGCGAGCTCGGAAATTTTTGACTGCTTGGTACTCAAAAGGCCAAGGAATTAAAATATTCATTGATATTTCATAACCTGTTGAGCTTTGTTCATTGTCATTGTCCGAAAAAAGTGCCGACCACTCTATATGTTTATCACATAGCGTGATAAGCCATTGAGCGACAACATCGTGATTTTCATTATAAAGTGCTTCTTGGCAAAAACGTTGATAAAATGGATCAATAGGGATCCCCGCACTTTCCCAATCTATTGTTTGATTTTTTTCACTCGCCAGCATTTCGATAGCTAGTACACCTAACTTCTGCGGCCGAGTATACATTGGGAGAGATTTTGCCATTTTACCTGATTGGATACTTTCAATGATTTTATCGTAGCAAAAATGCCCTACTCTAAAATCATCACAAGCAAAATCCATTAATAAAACTTCACCTTGCTCTGAGAGACTATAAAAAGATTTATGCCTTTTATAAACATCATGATAGTCTAAAATTAAAACTAAGTTTTTATGAAAAAAGAACTTTTCAAGAGAGTAAAAAGATTCTTTTTTATTCCTATAAACTTCCAATAAATAAATAAATAAATGCAATTGAAGGCGTATCAAAATCTAATGTTGACATATAGTCAATATATCTTTTTTCTTTATCACGCCCTATAGATTCCTTAATACTTTTT